>JAZFPV010000046.1:0-20836 GCA_036444795.1 Thermoplasmata archaeon | reverse complement strand
GGATGTTCGGTCGATCCGGAGCTGAAGAAGGAAATCCGTGTCCTCGTCGTGCTCACGGGTGTGCAAGGGGAGAACCTCCTCGGGAAGGACACGAGCCACGTCATGGAAGGGATAGGGATTGACGTGGTGACCTAACGTAGGATTTAGGATTAACGGCGGAGACCTCGTAAAAGCCTGGAAGGTCGAAGGGCTTCAGGGTGTTGTTCCCCTCTGGGTGAGCCACTCCGCGTTTCAGCCAGACCTCCACCCGCGCGGTGAGCATGACGGCGATGAGACGACCGCACTGTTGTCGTGTTTCCCCTACCGCCCAGAAGGCGGAGGCCGTCCCCGCCGCCGTCATGATGGTTCGGATGCGGACCTTGTCCCGGGCCAAGGCGCCAATGGCCCGGAATAATTGGAACAGCTGCGTTCAGCAAGGTTTCTCTGAACTCGTCTGGACGGGTTGGCTTCCTAGTGTGGCTCATAGGCGTGGGAGGCCCGCAAAGCTCATTCCCGTCCGCCGTGTTCGCGACGGGGGATATCACGGTCGTCAAGGACAGGGTCGGTCGCTTCCGCTACATCGCTTTCCGCATCGACGGGGGCAGGGACTTGCAGACCGGTGAGGTCATCCGGGCCCTCAGCGAGGCTTCCCAGAACCATCCTCAGGAGGCCCGCCCGCGGCTGATCCACTTTCGAGACGGAGAGGGGATCGTCCGCGTTTCGCACCTCCACCGGGATGCCGCCGTTCCCCTCCTCCGGTCGCTCCGGACGGTGGGGGAACGAGAGGTGCGGGTCTTCACTCTAGGGACCAGCGGGACCATCCGCAAGGCCATCGGGAAGTACCTCGGACGAGCCTCGCCTTGAGGGCGGGCGGGCGTTACCCGAGGTTCCCGCGGTAACCTTCAGGTTCGCGAACCGAGTGGCGAAGGTTTATTATTTCCATATCCTTAGTTCGCGGGAGGCTGATTTCATGCAACCAGGCCAGATGGCGTATGATCGCGCCATTACCGTTTTCTCGCCCGATGGGCGACTCTTCCAGGTGGAGTACGCGAGGGTGGCCGTCACACGTGGCGCCACGACGGCAGGGATCAAGTTCAAGGACGGCGTGGTTCTGATGGCCGGGAAGGGCCTCAGCAGCCGTCTCATGGAAGTGGATTCCATCGAGAAGATCTTCGAGATCGACCGGCACATCGGCGCCGCCACCTCGGGCCTCGTGGCCGATGCACGCGTGTTGGTGGACTTCGCCCGTGTGGCAGCCCAGGTAAACAAGGTCACGTACAAGGAGCCCATCTCGGTGGACCTCTTGGTCAAGCGGGTCTCCGATTACAAGCAGAATTACACTCAGTACGGTGGGGTCCGCCCCTTCGGAACGGCCCTGCTTATCGGAGGCGCGGACGACCAAGGTATCCACCTTTATGAGACGGACCCGAGTGGCGCGATGGTCTCCTACAAGGCAGGGAGCATCGGCTCCGGGAGCAACACGGTCCGCGAGACGTTCGAGGAGAAGTATGTCGAGGACATGGACAAGGACGCCGCAGTACTCCTAGGACTCGAGGCGCTCCAGAAGGCGTCCGAGGAACCCCTGCAGGCGGACACCATCGAGGTCGGACTCGTCGTGGCGGGGGAGCGGTTCGCCCGCCTCTCGTCGGAGGAGGTCCAGGCGCGCCTGGGCCAGCTGGAGACCTAAGGGGCGAGGCATGCCCTGGGATCTCCGGACTTCTCGCAAGGACGAGATTACCAAGGACATGGTCATCGCCCGCCTCAACCGAGGTGGGGAGACTTTCGAGATCCTCGTGCGTCCCGCGGCCGTCGAGGCCCTTCGAGCCGGGGACGAGGTCAACCTGGTCGACGAGCTGGCCAGCGACGCCATCTTTCGGGACGTGAAGAAAGGACTCCGAGCCTCGGAAGAGAGGATGGTGGAGATCTTCGACACGGCCGACTTCCTGCCGGTGGCTACCGTCATCGTGCAGGAGGGCGACATCGCCCTCACCACGGAACAGCGCCGTGCCTTACTCGAGGCCAAGCGGAAGCAGATTGTCGCCTACATCGCCGCCAACGCCATCAACCCCCAAACGGGGACCCCGCACCCGCCTCAGCGCATCGAGAACGCCATGGAGGAGGCCGGGGTCCATGTGGACCCCTTCCGGCCCGTGAGCGAACAGGTGGAACCCACCCTCGATGCCCTCCGCCCCCTCCTCCCTCTGAGCGTGGAGAAGACGAAGTTCGCCATCAAGCTCCTCCCCTCCGATGCGGGGAAGGCCTACGGCGAGGTCCGCTCTTATGGAAGGATTCTGGAGGAAGAGTGGCAGCCCGATGGGTCCTGGATCGGGGTGGTGGAAGTGGCGGCCGGTTTCCAGGGGGAATTCCTCGACCGATTGAACGAACGGACCCACGGGAACGTGGAGACGAAGATTCTTAAGTGACCCGAGCCCTTTGAGCCCCGCAAGGCAAGTGAGGTGGAATGAGTAGTCCCGAACGGGAAGTCGTCGTTCCGGGAGATGTTCTCGACGGTGAAGGCCTGAAACCCGGTGACGGCACTTTCAGGGAAGATGGCCAAATCTATGCCGCGCTCTTGGGCATCAAGCGGGAGCAAGGCGGCTACGTCAACGTCGCTCCTCTGGGCGGGCGGTATATCCCCCGCACGGGGGACATGGTCATCGGCAAGGTCGTCGACCTGGGTCCCTCCCATTGGTTAATCGACATCAACGGTCCGCACCCTTCCCCGCTCCGCGTCAACGAAGTTCCCTGGAAGGTGGATTTCGGCGACACGGCCAGCTTTCTGGATGTGGAAGACGCGGTCCTGGTGAAGATTATCAACCTGGATGAGACGAAGCGGGTAGAAATCACCATGAAGGATCGCACCGCCCGGAAGCTGTCGGGGGGACGCATCGTGGAGATCCCCCACACCAAGGTCCCCCGGGTGATCGGCCAGGAGGGGAGCATGATTAGCCTGATTGAGGGCCTCACCAACACGCGGATGTTCGTGAGCCAGAACGGCCGAATCTGGGTGGACGGAGAAATCGATGATGTCGTCAACGCCGTGACGGCCATCGAGATGATCGAGTCCGACGCGCACCCAACCGGACTCACCGACGCCGTCCAGGACTTTCTCGAAGCCACCTACGGAAAAGCCGAGTAAACCAAGGTGAGCAAGATGGCGGAAACGCCCAAGTTAATCGATTCCAAAGGCAAGCGGCTGGACGGCCGCAAGGCAAGCGAAATGCGCCCGCTGAGCATCGAGGCGGGCGTCCTGAAGCGCGCGGACGGAAGCGCATATCTCGAGTGGGGGAACAACAAGGTGATGGCCGCGGTCTACGGGCCGCGGGAGTGTCACCCGCGCCACATGTCCGACCCCGCCCGGGCCTTGGTCCGGGTGACCTACAACATGGCCTCGTTCTCCGTGGGCGATCGCAAGCGTCCCGGCCCCGACCGGCGCTCTACGGAGATCTCCAAGGTGACCAGCGAGGCGTTTTCCTCCGTGGTCTTCCTTGAACAGTTCCCGCGCTCGAGCATCGATGTGTTCGTCGAGGTCTTGCAGGCAGACGCCGGAACCCGGGTTGCCGCACTCACGGCCGTCGCCGTGGCCCTGGCGGATGCCGGGATTCCCATGAAGAGCTTGTTGGCCGGGGTCGCCTTCGGGAAGATCGGCGGCACGGTCGTCCTGGATCTCGGAAAGGACGAGGACAACTACGGCGAAGCGGACGTCCCCCTCGCCATCGTCCCCCGGACGGAGGAGATCGTCCTGCTGCAGATGGATGGCGACCTCACGGCCAAGGAGTTCCAGAAGGGGATGAAGATGGCGATCGCCGCGGCCAAGGAGATCTACGAGGTGCAGAAAGACGCCCTCAAGCGCCGGTACGCCGTCTCCGTGGAGGAACTCGAGGCGGAGGAAGGGGCCGAAGAAGAGCTCGAAGAAGAGACCGTGAAGGGGGAGGCCTAGATGGTCGAAGTCGTGCACGAGCTGACGCGAAGCCACATCCAAGGCCTGGCCGAGATGGGCAAACGCCTCGACGGGCGGGGCCTCGAGGAGCATCGGCCCCTGACGGTGGAGAAGGGCTACATCGAGTCGGCCGAGGGGAGTGCCCGTGTGCACTTGGGCGCCACGGACCTCCTGGTGGGCGTGAAGATGGAGCTGGGCTCACCCTACTCCGACCGGCCCGACTCCGGGGTCCTGATTGTCGTCGCGGAACTTCGCCCCGGCGCGAGCCCGACATTCGAGCTTGGTCCCCCAAAGCCGCCGGCCATCGAGCTAGCCCGTGTCGTGGACCGGGGCATCCGGTCGACGGACACGGTGGACGTAAGCAAGCTTGGGATTGAGCCCGGCGAGAAGGTCTGGCTCCTCTTCGTCGACATCCACATCTTGGACTACCACGGAAATCTCTTCGACGCCGGAAACTACGCGGCCTTGGCCGCCCTAATGAACACGACCATCCCGAACGCCACGAAGCGGGGGGAGGGCAAAGACGTCCCCCTGAAGGTGGAGCATCAGCCCATCTCCGTCACCGCCGCCAAGATTGGGGACGCCATCTTCATCGATCCCTCCCTGGAAGAAGAGCGGATCGCGGAGGCCCGCCTAACCGTCGTCACCGACGAGAAGGGCCACATCCGGGCCATGCAGAAAGGCTTAACCGGCAGCTTCACCGTGGATGAGGTCAACCAGGTTGTCGCCCTTTCCCAGAAGATTGGAAAGGAGATTCGGAAGACGATCGTGGAGGCCTAGTCGGGGATGGCGCGGCGTACGAAGAAGGCGGGACCCGCGGGCTCGCTGGGGCCGCGTTACGGCGTCAAGATCCGGCGCCGCATCCGCGAGGTCTTGAGGGAAAAGTCGCGGTGGCACGTATGTCCTCGATGCCGACACCCGTCGGTACGACGGGTGAGCACGGGCATCTGGAGTTGCAGGCGTTGCGACTACACCTTTGCGGGAGGGGCCTATCGCCCCGTGGTCACGACCTCCATCTCGCGTCAGGTCTCTCGCCGTGCGGCCGAGGAGGATGTCGTGGTGCCCGAAGGGCTGGAGGAGTAACGTGTACAAGTGCGCGGTGTGCAAACAGCCGGTTCGCTCCAACATCAACACGGTGGGCATCCAGTGCGAGCATTGCGGGTCCAAGATCTTTTACAAAGAGCGCCCCAACGTGAAGAAAGTGCTGAAGGTGCGATGAGCGTGCGGAAGGCGTGGGTTCGAGTGGAGACGCAAGCCGCGGAGACGGTCGCAGCGGCCCTGGGGCCGGAGGCGGCGCGTCCCGTTCCGCGGAGCGCGGTCGTCCTCACGACCACCCCGGACGCCCTGCTGATGGAGGTGGAGGCCCGAGACACCGGCGCCCTGCGGGCCGCACTCAATTCATACCTCCGCTGGACGTCGGGAGCCCTTCGCATGATCGAGGAGGCCGGCGCGTGAGGGAGATTCCTCCGCAGTTGCAGAACCAGATTAACCAGTTTCGTCAGCTCCAAGAACAGCTCCAGGTCATCACGGCCCAGCGGGTTCAGATGGAGAATCGCCTGCGGGAGGTGGATCTCACGCTGGAGGAGTTGGAGAAGGCGGAGGACGATGCACCCATCTACAAGAGCATCGGTTCGCTCCTCGTCCGGGCCCGTGGGCGGGAAGAGGTCCTGAAGGAACTTCAGGATCAGAAGGAGACCCTCTCCATCCGCGTCAAGACGCTCGAGAAACAGGAGAAGACCCTGGCTGAGCGCTACGAGCGGATGCAGCAGCAGATCACCCAGGCCCTCGGAGGCACGGGCCTGGAGACCGGCTTGGGCGCCGGCTAGCATCCTAAATCGTTAAATCGCTGCCCCCCCTAGGTTGCCCATGGCCAAACCGGCACCTGCCGCACCGCGGCCGGGGTCCAATCAGCTCCTGATGATGTTCATGTTTGTCGCGATGCTTTTCATCCTCTTCATCCCCGAGGCCCGCTTCGGCCTCGGCTTCGTGATGGGGGTGATTCTGGAACCCCTGATCGGCTTCGACAGCCAATTCCTTGTCGTGACCATTTTTCTGGCGGGCGCGATCCCTCTCACGATCTCCACCCTCCTTCGTCATCGGATGACGGACTTTGCGACCCAGGGCCGCATGGCGGCCACCAATAAAGCCCTCGGCAAGGAAATGCGCGAGGCCGCCGCGAATCGCAACCAGGCCAAGATGAAGAAGCTCCAGGAGACCCGGTCCGAGGTCATGCGCGAGTTCATGCCCGTCCAGATGGCCCAGTTCCGCACCCTCCCCATCACCATGATCCTCTTCATCGCCATCTTCGCCTGGCTCAGCTTCTTCATCGCCTCCACGCCCTTCCCGACGGCCAGCGTCCCCTGGGACCTCAACGTCTTCCTCGGCGGGGGCGTCGGGTTCTTCGCGAGCTGGGTCCTCCTCTACATCGCCATCACAATGCCCATCAGCCTCGTGCTCTCCCGGGTTCTGAAGTACGTCTCCTTCCGTCGGAAGTTGGTGGCCCTAGGGGAGGCGTAGGGAACCCGCCATGGCCCGTGTTCTGGTCATCGGGGGACTCCCCGGCGCGGGGAAGACCACCGTGGCCCAGGAGCTCGCTCGTCGACGGGGCGGGGAGGTGGTCTCGGCCGGCGATCTCTTTCGCCAGTGGGCGGAGGAGAAGGGGATGGGCCTCGAGGCCTTTGGGCGGCTCGCGGAGGAAGATCATGCAATTGACCGCCGCCTGGATGAGGCGGTCTTGAAGCGAGTGACGGACCTCGCGGCCCGAGAGGTTCCCCTCGTCGTCGAAGGGCGCCTTCCCGCCCACCTCCTGCGGAAGGAGGGCCAACCCCTCTTCGCCGTCTGGTTGGAGGCCCCGCGCTCGGTGCGGGCCGCCCGCATCGCGAGGCGGGACGAGGTGACCGACGGGGTCGCTCTCCGAGAAGTGAAGACGCGGGAGGCGTCCGAAACCCGCCGGTACGCGACAATCTACGGCATCGACCTCACGGATTTACGCGTCTTCGATCTCGTCTTGGACTCCTCCGAGCTGACGCCGGAGGAGCTGGTGGACGCCATCCTCGAAGAGGCCACGGCGTGACGGACGCGAGGGCCGCGGAAACGGGGGTCCCCCCGTACGGGAAACCTCCCGAGGCGCGGACCGTGGAGGAACTCCTGGACGCGGGCATGGTGGTCGTCGACAAGCCTCAGGGACCCACCTCCCACCAGGTCTCCGCCTGGGTCCGGAACCTGCTCGGGATTCCCAAGGCGGCCCACGGGGGAACCCTCGATCCCCGCGTGACGGGGGTGTTACCCATCGCGCTTGGGCGGGCGGTCCGGGTCCTTGACGCGCTCCACGTGGGCGACAAGGAGTACGTGGGCGTTCTTCGCCTCCATCAGGATGTACCGGGGGAGCGGGTCTCGGAGGCCTTCCGCGAGTTCGTCGGGGAGGTATACCAGACCCCCCCGGTGCGTTCGGCCGTGAAGCGGGTCCTGCGGGTCCGCCGCATCCACGAGCTGGAGGTCCTCGACCGTCGGGCCCGCGACACCCTCTTTCGCGTCCGCTGCGAGGCGGGCACCTACATTCGGACCCTCTGTGTCGATCTGGGCGAGGCGCTGGGCGTCGGCGGTCACATGCAAGACCTCCGGAGAATCCGGACGGCCACCCTCTCGGAGGAGGCCGCCGTCTCCCTAAACACCCTTCGGGACGCCTTCACCTTCTGGAAAGAAGACGGAGACGAGACCGAGCTCCGCCGCATCCTGCGCCCCATGGAGGACCTGTTGGGACACCTCCGGCGGGTGGTCGTGAAGGACACCGCCGTGGAGGCCCTCTGCCATGGTGCCCCCCTCATGATGCCGGGGATTCTCGAGGCGGACCCTGCGATTGCCCCGGGGGAACTCGTCGCGCTCCTCACGCGAAAGGGAGAGGCCGTGGCCCTCGGTCGCGCGCGCCAGCCGGGGTCCGAATGGGCGTCCACCGAGCGGGGGATCGCGGTCAACCTGGAGCGTGTCCTGATGGACCCGGGATCCTACCCACGCCTCTGGCACTAAGGCCTCGCCGCACCTTTTATTGGCCCCCTCCCTATGCGCACGTCCCCACCCCGAAGCCGAGGTCGCCTAGTCCGGTAGGGCGCGAGCCTGGAGAGAACCCCTCGATAGCTCGTGGCGGGCAACCGCCTCGGGAGTTCAAATCTCCCCCTCGGCGCTCGATCCCTCGCCCGCCTCTTCGTGGATGGCGGCCTTCAAGCGGTCGATGGAACGGACGGGACGTGGATCCACCCCCCCCAGGACCGCCAGGTACACGCTGACGAGGTCACCGAGCAGGACGAGTCCCAGGAGACCGGTCACGAACGCTTCGTCCAGGGCCGGGACGGAGGTGACGGGCACCCGCTCCCCGAGCAAGGCGAGGGTAGGTTGGAATCGGCCGTGCAGGGCGCTCTCGGGGGGCGGCATGAGGACCACCGGGGCGAACCGATCCGGGTTCGGTCCCTCGAGCCAGCCCACGATCTCATTGTGATTTGCCTCGGGCAGGATGCTGTACCAGGCGAGCGTCTTGGCGTTCTCGTTCAGCTGCGTCTGCCACCGACGCGCGACCCCGGCGTACGGGGGCGGGCCGTAGATGATGGGCACCTTGCCCTCCAACGCGGCCGCGATGGCCTTCGCCTGGTTGGCCCTCGCCGGGACGGCCGGGACCCACTCTTCCCGGATCCGACTCAGGTCCGCCAGGGCCCCCGGAAGGGCGTCGCCGAGGCGGGCGGAGGACCGGGCCAGCAGGGCGAGCAAGGGCGCCAGCAGGTAACCGAGAGCCGCTCGGGGCGCGAAGCCGGGAGGAACGGGGACGTGGGGCACGCCCCGGGCCGAGGACATCTCGGCGAGCTCCCCTCCCGAGCCGATCGTGAGACAGGCGAGGTCCTTCCCCAGCGCCTGACGATAGGCCGACAGGGTCTCCCAGGTGTTCCCTGAGTAGCTGATGGCCACGAGGAGATCCTCTTTCGCCACGTAGGGGGGAATTCGAGGGGTCCGGCTGACTTGGACTTCCAGCCCCCCGTACCACCTTCCCAAGGCATGGGCGAGATCCCCGGCGATCGCCGACCCCCCCATGCCTACGACGAAGACGCGCCCCGAGGGCGGACCCTCCCAGGGGGCATCCCGCACCCCGGCCAGGCCTTCCTCGAGCTGCTCGGGGAGCGAGGAAAGGGTCCCCATCAATCCGCTCGGGTCGACCTCAGCCAGTCGATCGGGGTCGTCCAGCACGCCGCGCGATGGCCCGGTGCGTTGAAAGGGTTGCCGGGGGGATGAACAGTCTTATTGGTAATTACAAAAATCTTATTAGAGGCCTGTTGCTCCCCCCTTCGATGCGGGCCGCGGTGCGGGGGGCCCTCAAGGCGCTCCAAGGGGGGACCCCGATTCTGCTCTATGACGCCGACGGACGAGAGGAGGAGACCGACCTCGTTCTCCCGTCTCAGTTCGTGACCCCCGAGTCGATTCGCCTCATGCGCCAACAGGCCGGCGGACTGGTCTGCACCACCTTCCCGACCCCGGTGGCGAAGCGGCTGGGCCTCCCCCTCATGGAGGACGCCCTGACCTCGCTCAAGGAGGACTTCCCCGTGATCGAAGGCCTCCTTCGTCACCGCCCTTCCTACGACACCCGGTCGGCCTTCAGTCTCACCGTGAATCATCAGGCGACCCGGACCGGGATTACCGACCGGGATCGAGCTCGGACGGTGGGCGCGCTGGCGGAGGCCTGTCGCTACGCCCTCGCCTCGGGCGATGGCCTGGCCCGGGAGGCGTTCATGCGGGAGTTCCGTACACCCGGACACGTTCACCTCCTCATCGCGGCCGAGCCGCTCCTCCGGGAACGACGGGGCCACACGGAGCTTTCCACCGCCCTTCTCCTCATGGCCGAACTCCTCCCCTCGGCGACTCTGTGTGAGATGTTGGCGGACGGCGGAGGAGCGCTCACCAAGGGCGAGGCAAACAAATATGCGACAGCCCGGCATCTTCCCTTCGTCAAGGGGAGCGACGTCCTCGAGGCTTGGGGAGCATGGTCCGGGTCATGGCGACGGGAGTCTTCGACATCCTCCACATCGGCCATCTGGACTACCTGAAGCAAGCCAAGGCTCTGGGGGACGAGCTGGTGGTGGTCATCGCCCGCGACTCGCGCGTGCGTCGGATGAAACACGAGCCGGTGACCCCCGAGGCGTTGCGGCGGGAACTGGTGGACGGCCTTAAGCCCGTAGACCAGGCCCTCTTGGGTCACGAAGGGGACATCTACCGGACCGTTGAAGATGTCCGCCCCGATATCATCGCTCTCGGCTGGGACCAGGAGTTCGACATCGAGGAGGTCGAGGCGGAGGTGCGTCGTCGCGGGGTCCCGGCCAAGGTCGTCCGGTTGACCAAGATGGAGGGGGACCTCGACGGGACGACGAAGATCATCAACAAGGTGATCAGCCTCTGGTCTATCCAGAAACAGGTCGAGCGGGTGGAGAAGACGCCCCCCGAGGGGGACTAGGGTTGCGAACCATCGGCATCGTCGACACGACCTTCGCCCGCTTCGACATGGGGACCGCGGCGGAGGAGGAGCTGAAGGGACTGGGCGCGGGATTCCGTGTGGTCCGCCGCACCGTGCCGGGAGTCAAAGACCTCCCGGTGGCCTGCAAGCGGCTCATCGAGGAGGAGTCGTGCGATCTGGCCATGGCCCTCGGGATGCTTGGTCCCCAGGCGGTCGACAAGCAGACCGCCCTCGTCGCGGACCTCGGACTTCAGGGAGTCCAACTGGCGACGACCATCCCTATCCTCGGGGTCTTCGTGTACGAGGAAGAGGCCGGGGACGATGACGAACTGGCCTGGCTCGCCGCCCGCCGCGCCCGGGAACACGCCCGAAACGCCTACAACATGCTCTTTCGGCCCGAGGTTCTGCGAGCGAACGCCGGAACCGGCCAGCGGGAGGGGTTCGACGACGCGGGACCTCTCGAGACCACGGCGGGGAAGTTGAGCTAGGTGGCGAACCTGGGCATCGTGGTCAGCGAGTTTCACGCCGACGTCACGGAGCGCATGCTGGCCCGGGCCGAGGAGCACGCCGCCTTCCAAGGCCTGACGGTGACGCACATCGTGAAGGTCCCGGGTGTATTCGACATGCCCCTCGCCCTCCTGCGTCTCATCCGGCGAGAGGACGTGGACGGGGTCGTGGCCCTCGGCGCCGTCATCCAAGGAAAGACGCGCCACGATGCGGTGATCATGGAGCAGACCGCCCGGAAGATCGCCGACCTCGCCGTGGAATACGAGAAGCCGATTGGCCTGGGCATCACCGGCCACGGACAGACGAAGGAGCAGGCCCTCGATCGGGTGGAGAAAGCGCGGGAGGCGGTGGAGGCGGTCGCGAAGCTCCTGAAGGTGCTGGACGGAGTCTGAGGTCGAAGAAGGGTTATATCCCGACCTCTCAATCCCGGACCGCTCTCCCGAGGGCTCGGCCATGGCGGACATATCCGAAATCGAGAAGATCTTGAGGGAGATCGAGGGTCGTGAGGGGGTCCACGAGGCCTTCCTCGTGACCCGATCCGGCATCTACATTGCCGGGGATCTCCCCAAGGGCGTCGAGCGGGAAACGTACGCGAGCATGTTCGCCGTTCTCTTAGGGTCCGCCGAGACCGCCACGTCCCAGATGAAGGAGCCCATGCATGGGGTTACCGTGTACCTGCAGGACTCCAAACTCGTCGTGTTAGCGGACGGCCCCAAAGGGCTCTTCGTCCTCCGGGTCGGGGAGGAGGTGGGGGTCCGACGCCTTCGCGAAGTCTTAGGGCCGTATTCCACGCGCCTCGAGGAGCACCTGTGAACCTACATCCGGCGGAAGCCTCGCAGCATCCACTCGCCGACGGCCTTCGTCACGTATCGGACCGTCCGTTCGGCTCCTCGGCTCAGACCGACGGGTCGGCCCCTGCCCTCGCGGATCGCCGCCAGCAGGTCCCCTTCGCTCTCATAGTCGTCCGGGAGCACGAGGAGACCCCGTCCGATGTCCGGGAGTCGATGGGCGTCGCTCCCGGCCGTCATGGGAAGGCCCAGGTCCTGCGCGAGCCGCTCGGCCCTCTGGTTGTCCGCCCGGGTTGTCCGCGCATTGAGCCCTTCGACCGCGTCAAAGAGGCTCCTTCGGACGACGGCCTCGCCGAGGCCGGACCAGAAGCGATAGGGATGCGCGGCTACGGCGAGCCCCCCCTGTTCACGGATCCTCTCCAACGCCTCGACTGCCGGGAGCCGCGGGGGGACGGGATCCTGCAGACCGTAGACCAGGATGTGCCCCTCCCGGGCCGAGAGTTCCATCCCCCGGACGCTGAGGAGCCCCGTTTCCCGGGCTAATCGTCGAGCTTCGTCGCTCCCCTCGGTTCGGTTGTGGTCGGTGATGGCCACGCCTTGGAGGTCCCGCCGGGCGGCCATCTTGAGTATCTCCCGCACCGGCACGGACGAGTCGGGAGAATACTGGCTATGGAGGTGCAAGTCGACTTTGTACAGCTCACGTCACCTCGGACCCCGGACGGACAGGGCGATCGAGGGTGACTTCCCGATGGCCCGCTTCGAGAGGAAAACCGGGACCTCGGGAGCTCCCGTGAAAGTAGACGCGTCCCTCCTCCCCCACTTCGATGCGAAGCTTCTTGAATTCCTCGAAGGAGAGCCGCGGGGCCCCCGGGGTGCCCAACACCTGCGTCCCGGGTTCCGCATCTTCCGCGAGGAGGAGTGAGATCACGGGGCCATCCACGGCGGCCAGTAGCATGGCATCGGACCGGACCCCTCGGAAGGTGCCCGGCTTGAGATTGACCAGGACCGCGACCCGTTTCCCCTCCAGCTCGCCGGGCTCATACTCCTCCCGCATCCCGGCGACTAAGGTTTTTCGTTCCGATCCGAGGTCGGCTTCGACGACGTACAGCTTGTCGGCGTCGGGATGGTTCTCTACCTTGGTCACCTCCCCCACGCGCACGTCGAGCCGCTCAGCCTCCTCCTCGACGGACAGAGCCGCCAGCTCCACCTTGCGGAAGAGGGGCTTCGGCGCCCGGAGGCGCTGGCCCTCGACGATTCCCTCCGAAACCGCGTCCCAGGGGACCTCCTCGATGGGGGCGTCGTAGCCCAAGTATCCCCAGAGGCGCTGGGCGGAGAAGGGGAGGAAGGGGGCTGTGAGTAGGGCCAGACCCCGGACGACCCGCAGCACCACATGGAGCACGGTGCCGGCACGCGCCCGGTCCGAGGTGATGAGGTCCCAGGGTGCCTGGGCATCAAAGTATTGGTTCCCTCGCCTGGCGAGGCGCATGATCTCCTGGAGGGCATCCCGGAAGTGGACGTAGGAGAGGTTCTGGCCGACCTTCCGCCACGCCGTGTCCAGCTCGCGGAGGAACGTCTCATCCGGAGGGGTGAGGTCCCCGGCCGGAGGGACCTCACCGAAGTTTCTATGCGTGAAGGTCAAGGCGCGGTGGACCAGGTTGCCGTATGCTGCCAGGAGCTCGTCGTTGACCTTGGAAGCGAAGTCCTCCCACGAGAAGTCCGTGTCCCGGAGCTCGGGCATCTTGGCCGTGGCGTAGTAACGGATGGCATCGGGTTCGTACTCCGCCAACATCTCATGGAGGTTCTCGCCTGTTCCCCGACTGGCGGACATCTTTGATCCCTGCAGCCGCAGGAACTGGTTGGCCGGCACATCGTAAGGAAGGTTGATGGCGTCATCATACCCCATAAGCGAGGCGGGCCAGAAGATGGCGTGGAAGGGGATGTTGTCCTTCCCGATGAAGTAGTAATGACGCGCATCGGGGTTGTACCACCACTCCTTCCAGGCTTCGGGCCGACCCTGGCGACGGGCCCATTCAATGCTGGCCGAAAGGTAGCCAATCACCGCCTCGAACCAGACGTAGATACGCTTACCCTCCCACCCCTCGACGGGAACCTCGATCCCCCAATCGATGTCCCGGGTGATGGGCCGATCCTTGAGCCCCTCCCTCATCCAGCCCAAGACGAAGTTTAGGACGTGAGCCTTCCAGTAGCTCTTGTCCTGCAAGTAGGCCTCGATGCGCTCCTGGAAGGCCGTTAGCCGAAAGAAGAAATGCCTTGTCTTCCGCTCGACAGGGGGAGTGCCGTCGATCTTGCACCGGGGCTCGACGAGGTCGAAGGGGTCGAGGAGCCGACCGCAATGGTCGCACTGGTCCCCCCGGGCCTCCTTGTGACCGCAGTGCGGACACTCTCCTTCGATGTAGCGGTCGGGCAGGAAGCGCTCGTCGGTGGGGCAGTAGGCGGCAAGCATCTCCTTCTCGTACAGGTGGCCTTTCTCCAGGAGAGTTTTGAACAACTCCTGCGCAACTTCCTTGTGTCCGTCCGCGCTGGTTTTCCAATATAGGTCAAAGCTGATGCCCAAATCCTCAAAGGAATGGGCGTGAATCTGGTAGTACCGCTCCGCGATGACCTCGGGGCCTACGCCTTCCGCGTCGGCCGCGAGCGTAACGGGTGTCCCGTGCATGTCGCTTCCGCTGACCATGAGCACCTCGTCCCCCGCCATGCGGTGATACCGGGCGAAGATGTCGGCAGGCACGTACGCCCCCGCCGCATGTCCGATATGGCGGGGGCCGCTCGCGTAGGGCCAGGCGACGCCCAGGAGGAGCTTGGCCATCGGGGGCGAAGTACGGGGGCGGGCGCTTTAAAGACTGAGCCGGGGCCCCAGTCTCCCACAAAGGGTTAAATACGGACCTGGAAATCGAAGGCCAGCTCAAGGAGTTGATGTTCTGGATCAGGGACGTGGCTCGGGACCCTATGAGGCGCCCGTGGAAGAGGGACAGGTCTACGAGGCCACCATCGAGGATTTGGGCCGGGAGGGAGACGGCATCGCCCGCATCGACAGCTTTGTCGTCTTCGTGCCTGGCACAAAGATTGGCGACACTGTGAAAGTCCGGATTACCCGGGTCCTACGCCGCATGGCCATTGGAGAAGTGGTCGAGGAGTAGCGCCTTTTTCCGCCATCCCGTTGCCATCGTTAGCGCTAGCTCCCCTCGCGGGGGTGTCCGATGAGGAGGAGGCGCCCCATTTCCGAGAGGTGGATGAGGAGGCGGCCCTGGGTCCCTCGGTCGATTTCCACGAGGCCCAGCTCCTCCAACCCTTTGGCCTCTCGGCCTCCCCGCAGGTGGTAGCTCAGCAGGGACTTCTCGACCCCCGAGGCCTCGCTGAGGGCGCTGAGGGAGCCGGCTTCTCCGCCGAGATCGGCGAGGGATTGGAGGACTCTGATCTTGCTCGGGGAGATGACCTCGCTGTAGCTGAACTTGAGGATGGGGAGCATCATCGGGACGTCCTCCTCCACGTGGAAGGCCTTCACGCCATTGACGAAGGCGGCGCTGATGGCCGAGCAGGTCATGAGTTTGCGCCCGCTCGAGACGTTGATGAAGATGTCGTCGTACTGGTCTCGCTCCTCCCGGATGATCCGGGCGACGACCTCGTACATCTCCCGGGCCGGGTTCTGGATTTCCTCCCGCTCCACAGGGATCCGAAGCTCTCGGAGCTTTCGGCTGATTTCGGCCGCGTGAAAGCGGGCCTCCGGCTCGTGGATAAGGATCAACTTGCTGACGGGGTACTCCCGGATGCCCGCGAAGATGGGGGCTTCCTCTTCCCCCAGGGTCGCAATCTGAAGAATCTTCATGCCTGGTCATTCGAGCGGGATACGGCTATAAAAACGGTTTGAAATCTTGGACAGGAGGTTGAAGGGCGCGTCGGGTCAGGGTAAAATACGGGCGCGCTCATGTGTCGCCGATTCCCGTGCAGAGACTCCTTTGGCACCTCATCGTGGGGACCAGGGGAGGTATCAACCGGGCCCGGATCCTGGTCCGATTGAAGGATCGACCCTACAACGCGAACAGCCTCGCGGCGGAGCTGGGTTTGGACTACAAGACGGTGAGGCACCACCTGCGAGTCCTGCGGAAGAACGACCTGGTGATGGCCTCCAAAGAGGAGTACAGCACGCTCTACTTCCTGACACCCACCATGCTGCGCACTTGGGAGGACTTCGAGGTCATCTGGAAGAAGGTTGGGGAAAAGTAGATGGAGTATGGAAGAATGAAACAAAATTCAATCCGAGGTGAGAGCCCGTGGTGAGTCAGCTTTGGTCGCTGAACATAATCTTTGGGAGTGCCAGTATCGGACTCCTCGTCGCGCTCCTGGTACTCTATTCGCGGAACCTCCGCCAGATTCGTTCCTCCTTCGGCATCGGGCTTGTCGTGTTCGCTCTCCTGCTCATCGCGCAAACGGGATTCGCCCTCTGGTCGATGGCCCAGTGGGCCACGGCGGGTTGGCCCGACGCCTTCGCCGCGCCCCTGCTCTTCCTGAACGTCGCCCAGGCCTCGGCCTTCGGGGTCCTCTTGGCGATCAGCTGGGGCTAGGTATGGGTTGAGTTTTCTATCTAACCCTCGAAGCCGAGTTTTACATCCCTCCGCCTCCTCTTCCGTCCGAGAGCGAGGACAGATTCGCATGGAAGCGGAGGTGTTATTCTCCCCCCACGATGAGGACGCCTGCCCCGAGTGCCGGAGCTCCCATCTCGTCCGGGACTACGTCCGCGGGGAGCTGGTCTGTGAGAGCTGCGGCCTGGTCGTCCGGGATACGCTCATCGACCCGGGGCCCGAATGGTCGGGGAGCGGCGAGGATGCAGCACGGAAGATCCGAACCGGGGCACCGGTCAGCATCGCCTCCCCTGATAAGGGGCTCACGACCGAGATTGCGCCCGGGTTGCGGGACTCCCAAGGGAAGCCCCTCGGGGAGGCGAATCGGCCCCAAATCTACCGTATGCGCAAGTTGCAAAAACGAATGCGGTACGCCCAAGCGGGCGAACGCAGCCTTGCGGAGGCCCTCGTGGAACTCGAACGGATGGCCTCGCTGCTGGGCTTGCCCCGAGCGTTCCGCAACGAAGCCGCACTCCTCTACCGGAAGGCCGCCAGGAAGGGACTCGTGCGCGGACGGACCGTCCGGGGCATGGCGTCCGCCGCCATCTATGCCGCCTGCCGGCTGATGGCCGCGCCGCGGACGCTGGAGGAAATCTCATCCGCCCTCGGGGTTCGAAGACGCAACCTCACGTTGTCGTACAAGGCCCTGGGAAAGGGCCTCCGTCTCAGGCTGCCACCCCCCAAGGCGGAGGACTTCCTTCGGCGGTTTGCCAGCCGCCTGGATCTGCCCCCCGAGGTCGAAACCATGTCTCTCGAACTCGTCCGGCTCGCAGAACGAGCCGAGCAATTCTATGCGAAAGGCCCCGCGGGGACGGTGGCCGCGTGTATCTATCTGGCCTCCATTCGCTCAGGCCAGAAGGTGTCGCAGGGGAAGATCAGCCGCGTGGCCGGCGTTTCCGAGGTCACGATCCGGATTCGATACACCGGCATCGCGGAGCGACTGGGACTCGAGGTGTCCCCCCGCCATCGGCCTCGCTCATCGCGCGCGGACCGGATTCCCGCCAGCGGCTAATCTGTTAACCCAGCGGAGGCTCGAGGCCCTCTTCGTCCAGTAGGACGTGGCGTCCCTCGACCCGCACCCGCCCCTCGGCGAACAGTTTGACGACGTAGGGGAGGACCTCGTGCTCTACTTCCAGGATGCGGGCTGCCAGGGTCTCCTCCGTGTCCTCGGGGAGGACATCAACCGTCTGCTGGTAGACGATAGGTCCCCCGTCGAGGGACGCGTCCACCAGATGGACCGTGCATCCGCTCACCCTCACCCCCCGTTCCACCGCGTCCCGCTGGGGGTGCGTGCCAGGGAACGCCGGGAGCAAGGACGGGTGGATGTTGATCACTCGATTCGGAAATCGGTCGATGAAGTAGGGCGTGACGAGGCGCATGAACCCCGCAAAGACGACGAGGTCTACGTCCCGTTGCCGGAGCTCCTGAATGACCTCCTTCTCAAAGGCCTCCCGGCCTCGCCCCCGATGGTCCACGAAGACCCACGGGATCCCGTGTCGCTCCGCCCGCCCGAGGACCGGCGCGTCCTCCTTGTTGCTGACCAGGACGACCAAGGACACGTCGAGGTCCCCTCGTTCGACGGCGTCGATGAGGGACTGAAAGTCCGTGCCCCGTCCCGAGGCGAGCACCCCGACCTTCATGCGATCCATGCTGACCCGTCAGTGCTTGAACACGCGGAGCCCGGTAAAGGCCATTGCCATCCCGTGCTCGTCCGCCGCCTCGATCACCTCGGCGTCTCGGATGGATCCGCCCGCCTGCAGGATCGCGGCCACGCCCCCCTTCGCCGCTTCGTCGATCCCGTCCCGAAACGGGAAGAAGGCGTCGCTTGCGAGGACGCTTCCTCCGGCTTCCTTCCCGGCCTTCCGGACCGCGAGGATGACGGCATCCACTCGGCTGGCTTGTCCCCCGCCGAGCCCCACCGTCCGTTCCTCCCTGGCCAGCACGATGGCATTCGACTTGAGGCTGCCCAGGACGCGATGGGCGAAGAGCATCCCGCGAATCTGGACTTCGGTAGGGGGGATGCGACTGACCACCTTGAGGTCGGCCGGTTCGAGGGGGACGTGTGCGCGGGCCTGGACGAGCATCCCCCCCCGGATGCCCCAGGCCTGGGTGGCGGGTTCCCAGGCAATCGGGCCCCCCGTCCGTAGGGCGCGGAGCTTCTGCTTCGCACGGAGGACCTCCAGGGCGTCGGCAGCGTAATCCGGGGCGATGACGCCTTCGACAAAGTGGGGCCGAAGGGCGTCCGCCGTTCGCCGGTCGACCTTGCGGTTGAACCCGATCACGCATCCGTAGGCCGACTTGGGGTCGGTCGCCCGCGCCCGACGATACGCCTCGGACAACGTGTCGGCGCTCGCGACCCCGCAGGCGTCCGTATGCTTGACGATGGCGGCGGTGGGTCGATCGAACTTCATGGCGAGTTCGAGGGCCGCGTTGAAGTCGAGAATGTTGTTGAAGGAGAGACCGCGGCCGAAGAGCTCCTCCGAGGTGGCGACGGAGGTCCCGGTGAAATTCGGGTCACGGTAGAAGGCCGCCGTCTGGTAGGGGTTCTCCCCGTAACGAAGGCCCCACGCGTGGTCGAAAGCGATCCGTAGCTCCTTGGGAAAGGGGTGGGAATTCTCTCCCGCGAGCCGGTTGTAGAGGGAGGCCTCGTAGCGGCTCGTGAGGGCCAAGGCCTCCTCGGCCAAGGCGCGTCGGGTCTCCTCCGGTACGATTCCCTTCCCCGCCTCGAGTGCCCCGATGAAGTCGGGATACTGGGAGGGGTCCGTGAGGACACTCACGTAGGGGAAGTTCTTCGCCGCCGCCCGGATGAGAGTCACACCGCCGATGTCCATCGACGCCAGGAGCTCCCCGTCCGCGACCGAGGCGGGGGGGTCGAGCGGGTAGAGGTTTACGGCCACGACGTCGATAGGCGCGATCCCTCGCGCTTCCAGTTCCTCCCGATCCTGGGCCTCATCCCGTCGAGCCAGGATGCCCGCCAACAGCGCGGGATGAAGGGTCTTGACCCGGCCCCCCAACATCTCCGCCCAACCGGTGATGTCCGATGTCTGCCGGATCGGGATGCCTCGCTCAACCAGGTGCGAGGCGGTTCCCCCGGAACCGACGAGCGTGTAGTCCCACGCCAGGAGAGCTTTGGCAAGCTCCTGCAATCCCTCCTTGTTGGAGGCGCTCAGAAGGGCTGTTCGAGACCGAACCATCCCTGTTACCAACCGCCTATGGGGAGGGCCTAAATAATGTTTTCAGGGCTTCGATAGGGGCGGGGGCGACTCCCCCGCTGAGGTTCAGGAACGTGCCTGAATCAATTCTGGTAAAGACTTATATATCGTTCCCTGGTAGATTTTAAGTGGGTGTCGAATGGGCAACCTCCCCCCTCCTTGAAACCCCACCCATCCGACACCTTCTTTTTCGCTCCCGCGCCCCTCCTACCCGCCCGCTGGCGAAGCCTTAATCCCGCCGGGGTGATGCGTCCGGGAACGATGGCCCAACTTCTCGACGGCCGCGACCTCGCGCACACGATCCAGGGCGAGGTGTCGACCGTGGTCGAACGCCTGGCAGACCGGGGAACGGCTCTCACCCTCGTCGCTCTCCAGGTCGGAGACGATCCGGGCACCCGCGCCTACGGACGCGTCCTTGCCCGGGCGAGCCGGGAAGTGGGATTGCAGTTCGAGGCCAGGGGCCTCTCCGAGGGGACCACGCAATCCGTGCTCACCCACGAGATCCAGGCCCTCAACGACGACCCGGGTGTCCACGGAATCCTCGTGCATCGGCCCTTGGCCCCTCATCTCGATCCGTACCGGGTCTCCGAAGCCGTCACACCGAACAAGGACGTCGACGGTCTCCATCCCCTCAACCTGGGGAAGCTCCTCACGGGACAACCCGGGCTCGTTCCGGCGACCCCGGTGGCGGTGCGGGACCTTCTCCTCCATCACGGCCACCCCCCTCGCGGAAAGCACGTTGTGGTCGTCGGGAGGAGCGCCATCGTAGGGAGGCCCCTGGCCGCGCTTCTGATGCAGAAGGATTCCCGAGCGAACGCCACCGTGACCGTGGCCCACAGTCGGACCGCGAACCTGGATCGCCATACCCGGGCCGCCGACATCGTGGTCGTGGCCGTGGGCCAGGCAGGATTTCTTCGGAAGGACATGATCCGCCCGGGGGCCGTGGTCGTGGACGTCGGGATCAACAGCGTCCCCGATCCCGAGAGGCCGGGCAAGCGCCGCCTTGTCGGCGACGTGGCCTTCGACGAGGTGGATGCCGTGGCAGGGGCTGTGAGCCCGGTCCCCGGGGGTGTCGGCCCGGTGACTGTCGCCGCGTTGCTTCGCAACACTGTCGAGGCGTTCGAGCTGTCCCGTGGCTTTCCCTGAGCGTCTCGGTTCGTCCCCGGGAAATGTTTTAATGAGGCCTAGGCTAAAGGACCGGGGGAATCGGGTGAACATCCTGATCGTCGGCGGGGGCGGCCGAGAGCACGCCCTCGTGAATGCCGTTCAGGAGAGCGGAGGCACGGTCT
>JAZFPV010000045.1:0-6484 GCA_036444795.1 Thermoplasmata archaeon | reverse complement strand
GTGGCTCACGACCTGATCCGCGAGCTCCTCGGGGTCATCCCCGCCGAGCACAGGGCCTTCCCCCCCGTCGGCGTCCCCCTCGACCTTCGCCGGGACGTCAGAAACCTCAACCGGATGCCCAAACTTGTCGGTGCAGGTGAGTTCCAGACCCCCGGAGGTTTCCCGCAGCGAGAAGAGGAAGGAACCCCCGTTGGAGTAGCTCCCCCCGCGCGCGTTCCAGTAGCGGTCCGCCATCTTCCAGATGCGTGGGTCTTCCGCATGCAGGCTCTGGAGGAAGGCGTCGATGGCCTGCTTCTCCGAGGCCACCATGCCCAGGGAGACCTCCCCCTGCTGGAGGGCAAAGACCTGCGGCCGGAGCATCGAGGTGTCCGTGATCCCCAGGAGCTCCATCTCCCCTGCCGGCTGCCGCCCGGCGAGGATGAAGAACCAGGGGCCGTCGGGGGAGCCGTGGATGTGGGTGGCCTGGATGCGCCGGTAGGCCTCCTGCTTCTCCTCCGGGAGCATGGCGAAGTCCCGCTCCGTGGTGGGGGCCAAGGCCTCGATGACGTACTCCAGCGGATAGCGGTACGTCCGCCGCAGGAGGTCGAACAGGAGGGCCGCCACCTCCGTGTCCGTGAGGAAGAGGGGGACGATGTTCCGCTGCCGCAGGTACTTGGTGACGCGGGCGTAGTTCGCGAAATCCCCGTTGTGGACCAGGGCCTCGTGAAGACCCACGAAGGGGTGGGCCCCGCCCGGGTGCCAGACCTTCCCCTTCGTGGGATACCGCTGATGCCCAATCCACACGTGGGCCGTCATGTCCTCCAGACGGTAGAAGTGGACCACCTGTTCCGCGTACCCCACGATCTTCAGGACCATCAGGTCCTTCCCGTGGGACAAGACGAAGGCCTGCTGGTCCCCCAGGGAGGCGTAGAAGGCCGTGTTCAGCCGGTACGAGTTGCGATAGACGAACTCGTCCTCCAATTCCGCCCCCGGGAGGTCCTGCAGGTCGGCTTCCTCGGCGAAGGCCTGGAGGCGGTCCTCGCGGGGTCGGACGAAGTATCGGACCACATCCGGCGGGCGGACCTCCAACCCCGGGACCTCCCCTACCTTCCTCGTCGGCAGGGTTTCGGTGTGGTCCACGTCGAACGATCCGAAGACGTACTCCGCCTCCACCTCCTCCCGACAGGACGGGTCCAGGTAGGCCACCAGAAGGAGGTAATCTCGGGCGAGGACTTCGGCGGAGACGCCCATCTGCGCGGGATCGAGCCCCACGGCGGCGATGCCGCCGCCCTTCCCGTTCCCCCGGTTGTGCATCTGATGCATCGCGGGGAAGAGGTGGCGGCCCGCGATGGGCTTCGTGGAGGCGAGACCCAGGACACCGCATCCCCCTTCCGCCTCCCGTTTCTTCAGGCTCGGAGGGAGACCGACGACCAGGTCCTTCCGCGCCGCGAGAACCCGCCGGACCGTATCCCTTACAGGATCGCCCCCTCGTACCGCATCAGGTCGTAGCGGCCGCGGAGGTCCCGGAAGCTCTCCAGGCCCAGGCGCGTCAGCAGGTCCACCCACTGGAGGCGCCAGGCGTGGTACATGTTGTAGATGCGTTGGGCGCCGAAGTCCGCCGGGATCAGAGGCACGAATTCGGGGTCCGTGGTGGCGATGCCGTGCTGGCAGCCCCGGCCCCGCTCGCAGTTCCCGCAGCGGGTGCAGTTCAACGCGACAAGGTCCGCCGTCCCGATGACGGCGCCGTCCGCCCCGAGGGCGATGGCCTTGGCCACGTCGTACGCCGTCCGCAGGCCGCCGCTCGCCATGAGCACGATCTCGTCCCGGATGCCCTCGGCCTCGAGGAAGCGGTGGACCTTGGGGATGGCGTACTCGATGGGCATGGCGATGTTCTTCTTCGCGATGTCCGGGGCGGCCCCGGTGCCGCCGTAGCCGCCGTCCAGGTTGAGGATGTTCGTCCCGGCGTAGTAGGACCCCACGGCCACCATGTCCACGTCCACCGGCGTGGAGACCTTCACGGCGATGAGCGCGTTCGGGTTCACGGAGCGCACCCAGTCCACGTGCTTCTTGTGATCCTCCACGCTGTAGACGCTGTGGAAGGGGAAGGGGGAGAAGAGGGAGACCTTCTCCACCGTCTCCCGAATGCGGGCCACGTCGGGGGTATTCTTATCGGCGAGAAGATGGCCGCCGAGCCCCGGCTTCGCCCCTTGGGCGTATTTGATCTCCACAATCGGAGCCCGCTGGATGCTGGCCTCGGAGACCCCGAACAGCCCCGTGGCGACCTGGGTGATGACGTTGTCGGCGTAGGGAATCAACGCCTCCGGGTAGCCGCCCTCCCCGGTGCTGCAGTAGGTCCCCCATGCCTTGGCCGCGCGGACGCGGCTCAGCATCACGTTGAGGCTGACACTGCCGTAGGACATCGCGGCCCCGTAGATGGGAATGGGGGTGCGGATACGGGGACCCCACGGCCGGCGATTGAGGTCCAACGAGGTGTCCACCTCGTCCACGGGGTCCGGCTCCTCGGGGAAGACGAAATGCAGGCGGTCGAAGCCGCCTCCGGAGTCCCCCGTCCGATACTCGATGCCCGGAGGCGGGAGCTGTCCCGTCTCGGCCATGTACCAGGTGGAGGTGATGAGGTCCGCGGGCCATCGGTCGTCGCCGAGGTCCTCGTAGTAGGGGTTCTCCCCGACCCGGATGGCGTCCGTGGGGCAGTTGTTGACGCAGAAGAAGGATTGGCCCTCGCAGTTGTGCGCCCCGATGCAGTTGGAGCTCTTCGGGGCCGAGATGTGGACGAGGCCGGGCTTCTTCTCGTAGACGTCGTACGGACAGACCTGGGCGCAGATGCCGCAGTCAATGCAAAGGTCCGGGAGAATCTCCACCTCGTACTTGTTCACCGACCGCCAGATGTAGGAGGGGGTATTCACCACGCGGAGCGGTGCGACTTCAGCCATCGCCGTTCCCTCCCGGGAAGAGGGTCATGAACTCTCGCTCCAGGTCCTCGTGGAACATCGCCCGGCCGATCTCCCCCGCCATGCGACGGGCGTCCCGAATCCCCATCGCCCCCATGATCTCGAGCAGCTGGTCCCGGCAGGCGTTGGCCCAGTTCTTGATGCGGTTCACCGCCCACTCGGTTTGGATGGGGGAGGGAAGGGTGCCCTCCGGGTTCCCGTTCCATCCAAGGGCGATGAGGTACGTGGAATCCAGGGCCACGGCGTCGGCCCCGCAGAGCAGGGCCTTCGGCAGGTGTTCCGAGGCGACGATCCCGCCGCTGGCCAGGAGGGTGACCTCGTCTCGAAGCCCCTCCTCGACCAGGTACTGATCCAGGTCGCGCAGCACCGGGGCGATGAACCGCGAGTCCTCGGGTCCGACCTCTCGCCCGTCGCGGTCCGCGTACAGGTGGAGGACGTCCACGCCCGCGCGGATGCGGTCGGCATAGTCCTCCCGGCGGTCGAGGCGGAGGGGCATGCGCAGGAAGGCGACGAGGTCGGGCCGGGCGTCCTTGATCGCGTGATAGGTCGCGAGCCCATCGCCCGCGTCGTCGATCTCCACGGCCCGCCTCCCCTCGAGGAGGTCCAGGTCTACCTCTTCGGTGGCGGCGAAACGAGGAATGATGTGGCCGTTCTGCCCCCTCACGTTCGCGGCCTCGAGGATGGCATACGTCCCCAGCTCCTCCGCGGCCCGGGCGACGAGGGGTTCGAGGCCCCGCCCGATGGGACCCGGGGGATTCAGCAGGAAGGGGACGGGAATCTCGAGGATGGGGGGGAAGGACTCGTCCTCTTCCCAGGTCAGGAAGGGCGGCTTCCGGCCGATGTCCACGGCGGTGGAGATGTACTCCCGTCCGTGGATGCCGTCCCGGGTCGGGCGCACGATCTCCGACATGTCCGTCCAGATGGCGTCGAACCCGGGCTGCACGAAGGGACCCCGGTACCCCGCTCCCGAGACGGGCACCCGGCCACTCTCCGCCTCATCCCAGATCCGCGTCACCACCCGCGGTCGGAAGGTGCCCTTGCCGATGGCCCGAAAGTCAGGGTGGACCCCGATGTCGAGGACCCCGACCGGGCACTCCATGACGCATCGCTGGCATCCCACACACAAGTCCTCCTCCGGGAGGGCCATGAGGCGGGCGTCCGCCTCCTGCTTCAGGTGGACGCCGTACGGGCAGGCGCTCTCGCAGGTGCCGCAATGGATGCAATCCTCGCCCCGGATGACCTCGAACCGTGGGGGGGTCTCCTTCGGCCGGGCCGCAAAGTGGATGGGGATCTCGTAGCGCTCATACATCGGGACGCCTCCCCCGCGGGGTCTGGATCGGGTAGGCCAGCCCGCGGTTCACGAGGTCGTGGTACTCCGCCTCCGCTTCCACGCGCTTCGCGAAGTCCTCGATCTGGTCCCGGGGCTTCCCGTACCGGCGGGTGACCAGGTTCTCCAGGCGATCCCACACGGGGACGAGGTCGATGGCGCTCTGGCAGACGTTGGTGCACGCCGAGCAGTGGATGCAGTCGAACATCTTCCACGCCTCCTCTCGGTCCAAGGCCTCCCCGCGCGCCATCTTCTCCATGACGAGGAGCTTCCCCCGGGCCGTCACGAGTTCCGTCTTGTCCGCAAGGTACGCCGGGCAGACCGTGATGCAGGCGCCGCAGTGGGCGCACTCCGCGGCCGAGCGGAGGTCCGCCTCCGTGGGTCCCTCCAAACCGGGCGGTGCGAGTTCGCGGAGCATCGGGGCCGGGGGCGTCCCCAGCCGCATGCGCGGAAGAAGCCGACCCGCCGCCCGGGCGATGAGGGGGGAAAGAAGGAACGGGGTGAGGGACCAGGAGGGAAGGAACGGGTCGGCCCCGGGGTCGAAGACCTTCCCCGGATTGAGGAGGCCCTTGGGGTCCCTTTGCCGCTTGTAGGCACGATAGGCCCGGAGGTCGCGGCGGGTATAGACGCTCCGGATGAACGGCCGGTTCCACACGCCCAACCCGTAGGCGCGTCCGCCGGCCCGGATGCCGGCTTTATGGAGCAGGAGGGCCAGGACCATGTGCGGAAGGTAGCGCTCCAGGTCCTCGGGATCCGTCAGGTAGGACGAGATGAGCAGGCCCTCCTTCGGGCTGACCAGGTGGGTCTCGTGCGCGAGGGAGGCACCGAACCGCTCGGCCAACGCGTCCGCCTTCGCGAGATAGCGGGGGATGGAGGAGAGCGGAAGGAGCGTTTCCGCCCCGAGGATGCCCGGGCCGAGGCGCTTCACCTGCATCGGAAAGAAGCGGTGCTCCCAAAGGAAGGAGGCCTGGTAGGGTTCGGCGGGCTCGCCTCCCTCGGGGGCGATTTCCCCTTGTCCCGCCTCCTCCGTGACGACCAGGAGGCTATGCGCCTCGTCGAGGACCTCCCGTTCTTGCAACGCATTGAGCTCACCGAGGCGGTGGGGGTCGTAATAGGTCATGTGCACGGGCTCGGAGGCCTTCGCGATGGCCTCCGCGGCCGCCAGGGCCTCCCCTGCCTCCGGGTAGGTGAAGAGGCGAGGGTGCTGCGCGGCGGGTCGCGGCCGTACGCTCAGCCCGACCTGGGCGATCACGCCCATCTGGCCCTCCGTGTGAACGTAGTAGCGGAAGGCCTCGTCTCCTCCCGCGATGGTCCGTGTCCCCGCGAAATCCACCACCCGGATCCATGCGATCTGGGAGGCGAACGGCCCGAAGCCGAGGCTGTAGAGGCCGTATCCGCCGGTGCTGAGCCATCCCCCCACGGTCGACCACCAGCTCGTGGGGTGGGACCGGAGGGCGTAGTCGTTGCCGGCGAGGAACTGGTCCAGGTCGGCCCATCGGACCCCGCCCTCCACGGTGACCACGCCGGCCTCCGGGTCGAAGGCCACGATCGTGCGCAGGAGCGAGAGATCCAGGACGATGCCACCCCGAACGGGGAGAGCCCCCCCATAGGGGGAGGAGGCGGCCCCACGCGTGACCACGGGCAGGTCGTGCTGATCGGCGTAGCGTAGGACTTGCGCGATCTCCTCCTCGCTCCGGGGCTGGGCCACGGTCGCGATGGGCTTGCGGAGGAAGATCCGCCGGAGCTCCGCGGGCACCTCGGCCTGATCGAGACTATAGATCTCCCGTTCGACAGAAGAATCGAGGAGTCGGATGCCCTCTAGACCCCCACCCCTCACGAGTCCACGACCCCTCGCATCACGCAGACGATTGTAATGCGAACTGGATACTGAAGGTCATGATATAAGGTTTATCCGCGGAATGTTGGACGTACATCTAGGAAATCGCCTCTCAGGTCGAACATTTGTCCTTCGCCTCTCAGGGCTGATAGCGGCGGCGACACGGTTAAGGCGCCCCTCCCCGACAAGGAGGCTGGAGGACCGCTTTGGGCACCTCAGAGACGGAGCAAATCGCCCCGGGGCAGGACCCCGCAGGGCCTCCCGCGCCCGCCCGATTCCCGAGCTTTCTCTTGGCTCTCTTCGACGAGATGAACGTCCGGATTCTGCAGACCACGGCGGAGCGCTACCTGCAGGTCAAGGAGATCGCCAAGA
>JAZFPV010000044.1:0-2244 GCA_036444795.1 Thermoplasmata archaeon | reverse complement strand
ATCCGCTCCAAGGCCAGGCCGAGGACCCGCATGTAGTTGTCCGCCGTCGTAAGCGCGCCCCGGGCCAGGTTCTCATACCATCGCCGGAAGTCCGCGTCCTCCAGGAGGGCCTGCCGCCGTCCCGCTCCCTTTCGGGCCATGGTCGCCTCGAAGGCACCCCCGATTTAAGGGTTTTGAACCCGAATGGGTATGCTCCCGAGGGGATTTGAACCCCTGTCAGGGGCTTTCTCTGGCTCCGCAAGCCACGAGAGGCCCCGATGCTTGACCGGACTACACTACGGGAGCTAACGGGCGGATACGGCCGGCGTCTTATGGGCTTTTCCCGGCCTCACTCAGGCAGCACTAGGCCGAATGCGTCCTTCATGGCTTCCCCGTTCTCGTCCAGAAAGAGGTGTTTCACCTCAGTATACTCGTAGAGGCCCCAGATCCCAAGTTCTCGACCGACGCCCGATTGCTTGTAGCCCCCGTGAGGCGCGGCACAGCTGAGGATGTGGTGTTGGTTCACCCACACGGTCCCCGCCCGGATATCTCGGGCGACGGCCTCCGCTTCCTTCAGGTCGCGGGACCAGACCGAGGCGGCCAGCCCGTAATCGGTGGCGTTGGCCATCTCCACCGCCTCTGCGCGGGTTTCGTACGTCATGACCGAGAGGACAGGCCCGAAGATCTCCTCGCGCGCGATCGTCATTTCCGGCGTGACGTTGTCGAAGATCGTCGGCTCGAGGTAGTAGCCCTTGGGGATTTCGGGGGGCCTCCGTCCTCCATGGACGAGGGCGGCCCCCTCCTCCACGCCTTGCGCGACATAGGCCTCTACACGTTCACGCTGGGACGCCGAGACCAACGGGCCCATGTCCGTCTCCCAGGAGAGGGTGGGTCCCAGATGGAGGGAGTCCGCCTTCTGGCGCAAGCGCCGCACGAACCGATCTCGCATGGCAGTGGGTAGGAGGAGGCGTGTTCCCGCCAGACAGACCTGTCCCTGATGCAGAAAGGCGCCGAAGAGGGCGCCTCGAAGCGCCTCGTCCTGGTCGGCGTCCGGTAGGATTACCATGGGGGCCTTCCCACCCAGTTCCAGGGTCACCCGCTTGAGCGTGTCGGAAGCGCGTCGCATGACCGCTCGGCCGACCTCCGTGGATCCCGTGAAGGCGATCTTGTCGACACTCGGGTGGGCGGCAAGTTCCTCCCCCACCTCCTGTCCGGAGCCCGTAATCACATTCAGCGCCCCCGGCGGGAGGCCTGCCTTCTCCGCCAGGCGTGCGTATTCCAAGGCTGTCAGCGGGGTATAGGTGGCGGGCTTCAGGACCATCGTGTTCCCGGCGGCGAGGGCGGGAGCCACCTTCCAGACCGCCATGAGAAGCGGGAAGTTCCAAGGAATGATGCCGGCGCAGACTCCAATCGGCTCCCGCAGCACCCGTGTCGTGATGCCGACGTCTGGGAGCTCAAGTTCCTCGTCCACCAACTTCGAGGCCAGTCGTCCGAAATGCCCGGTATGCTCGATGGCCATCGGCAGGTCCCCGATCGAGGCCTGCCGAATCGGCTTCCCGGCGTTCCGCGCCTCCAACTCGGCCAGGCGATCCGTGTCGGCCTGAAGGAGCTCCGCGAGGCGAGTGAGGACCTGACCCCGCTCGCCCGGGGGGGTCCGCGGCCAGGGTCCCGTATCGAAGGCATCCCGAGCCGCATCGATGGCGGCCCGAGCGTCCTCCCGATTCGCCCGGGGCACGGATGCCAGAAGCGTCTCGTTGGATGGATCCTGGACATCCTGGCTCGCTCCCGACGTGCTCTCGACCCACGCCCCGCCGATCAGCATCTTGTACTCCACAGTCGTCCCCGTTGGACCAACACCACGCTTATACTTGGGCCCTTTCATGACCCAAGGGGAGCGAAAACATGCGAGCTGCGGTCTTTCGGGGCGTGGGCGAGCCGCTGAAGATCGAACAAGTCGACGACCCTGTCCCGGAGGCCAGGGAAATCCTCGTTCGCGTGGAAGCCTGCGGGGCCTGCCACAGCGACCTGCATGTCATGAAGGAGCACTTTGTCCCCCTGGACGAGGGCCAAATCTTGGGCCACGAGGTCTCCGGCCGCGTCGCCGCCTTTGGCCCCGTCTGCCGGAATCCCCTGGGTCTTCAGGAGGGCGACCCGGTGGTGGTCTCCTGGATCGCCTCCTGCGGGTCGTGCCCGGAGTGTTCCCGCGGAGAGGAGAACCTGTGTCGCTTCCTGGAGATGCCGGGTCTGACCCCGGGGCGCCAGGGG
>JAZFPV010000043.1:0-3826 GCA_036444795.1 Thermoplasmata archaeon | reverse complement strand
CCTGCGGGGCCCCGTTTTTCATAACTTCAACGTCGGGTTTCGGGATCAGGACGGTTACGAGGTCGTGGCCTTCACGGCCACCCAGATCCCGAACATCGAGGGAAGGCGGTATCCGGCCAGCCTAGCGGGCCGCCTCTACCCCGAGGGCATTCCTATTCGCCCCGAGGAGGAGCTTCTGGCCCTCATTGAGGCGCACGACGTCGATCTCGTCGTCTTCGCCTACAGCGACGTTTCATACGACTACGTTGGCCATCGCTCTGCCTTGGTTCACGGCGGCGGCGCGGACTTCCTCTTGATGGGACCCAACCGGACGATGTTGGATGCCGAGGTACCGGTCGTCGCGGTCTGCGCCGTGCGGACCGGGGCCGGCAAGAGCCAGACCTCACGGCGCCTGGCTTCCCTCCTATTGGAACGCGGTCGGAAGGTCGTCGTGGTCCGGCACCCCATGCCCTACGGCAACCTGGAATTGCAGGCGGTGCAACGCTTCGCCTCCTTGGAGGACCTGGATCGTTATGAGACGACCTTGGAGGAGCGCGAGGAATACGAGCCGCACCTGGAGCGGGGCATCGTGGTGTATGCCGGGGTCGACTACGGGGCCATCCTAGAGAAGGCCCAAGAGGAGGCGGACGTGATCTTGTGGGACGGAGGGAACAACGACCTCCCCTTCTATCGGCCCGACCTCCACATCGTCCTCGTCGACCCACACCGGCCAGGTCAGGAAGTGAGCTCGTATCCCGGGGAGGCCAATCTCCGACGCGCCGACGTGGTCATCGTGAACAAGGTTCAAACCGCTCGACCCGAAGACGTGGCCTTGGTCCGCGCCAATGTCGACGCGGTCAACCCGGCCGCGCAGGTAATCGAGGCCGCTTCTCCGATCACGGTCTCGGACCCGAAGCTCGTGAAGGGGAAGCGGGTCCTCGCGGTGGACGACGGTCCCACCCTCACCCACGGCGGCATGCCCTACGGGGCCGCCTGGTTGGCGGCCAAGCAATACGGCGCCGCCTCCGTGGTCGATCCCCGGCCCCACGCTGTCGGGACCATCAAGGAGGTCTTCGAGCGGTATCCCCACCTCGAGGAGGTCCTCCCGGCCATGGGGTATGGGGAGGACCAGCTGAAGGAGTTGGAGGCCACGATCAACGCCTGCGAGTGCGACCTCATCCTGAGCGGCACCCCGGTGGACCTGGGACGTCTCATTCGGGTGAATCAACCCCTTCTGCGGGTCCGATACGAGCTTCAGGAGATAGGCAGGCCCACGCTAGACGAGATCTTGGACGCCTTCCTTGCCGCGTGACGACATCCAGTCGGCTACCTTTTTATCGACTCCGTTCCCTCAGCCGACGCGCGAGGGTAGCCAAGTCCGGCCAACGGCGACAGACTCAAGATCTGTTCCCATAGGGGTTCCCAGGTTCGAATCCTGGCCCTCGCATCCGTTTCGCGCCCTCCCTCAGAGGTCACAGGCCTTATCTAAGGCACTGCGGTCGTTGTCAAGCACCCCGGAGGAACGAGGTGTTACGACCCGGCCAGGTACTACTTCTCAGCTCTCTTCTCATGTTCGCCGGGGTTACGCTCACCGTGAATTCAGGAGAAGCCGCAGGCTCAGAGGGGCATTTCCTCCCGCCCCATGTGGACGCGGGACTGGACACAAACGGAGACGGTCTCTTCGATCAACTGGTCCTCAACGCGACCGTGAACGCGACGGTGGGCGGGGCCTTTGTCATTGACGCGACCCTCCACGATCCTAGCTTCGCCCTCCAGGTATCCGTCGCCAATGCATCTTTCCTGAGCGCGGGTCTCCACACCGTATCCCTGGCCTTCTACGGGCCCACGATTGCCCAGGCCGGTGTCAATGGCCCGTTCGACGTAGAGCTTCAGCTCATCGACGCGGACACGTTTTCCCTCCTTGACGGGGACACCCATACGACGGCCGCGTACGCATACGCCGACTTTGAGGCGCCTCCGAGCTTCGCCCCTCCACACACGGACACGGGACTCGATACCGACGCCAACGGCGATTTCGATTTTCTTCTCGTGAACGCAACAGTCAACATAACGAGCCCCGGCAGCTTTCTCTTCCGCGGCCTGCTCCGCAGGACGAACACGAGTCTTCTCCTGTCGACCTCCAATGAGACCCCGCTCGCGGAGGGGGTTCAGACCGTCACCCTCCGGTTCCCCGGCCCCTTCATCAACGTGTCGGGGGTGGACGGGCCGTACACAGTGGACCTCCGAATCTTCGAGACCGAGAGCGGCCTTCAGTTTGACGCGGAGAGTCACATCACGGCCGCCTACCCTCACACGGACTTCGATGGACCTCCCGTCGCGTTGGCTCCGCCTCACTTCGATTTCGGTTTGGACGTGGACGGAAACGGCCTGTTCGATTTTCTCGTAGTCAACACCACGATCGAGGTCTTCGACGCGGGCTCATTCGAGATCCACGGTTCCCTTCATGATGCCAACCGCAGTTTCTTCGTCACCACAACCAATGTGACAAACCTGACGGTCGGAATCCAGGTCGTTCCACTCTGGTTCCCCGGTGCGGCCGTAAACAATTCGGGCGTGGATGGACCCTACACGGTCGAGCTGTCTCTCCGCGATCTCACCACGTCGGCGACCTGGGATACGGGCGTCCACAACACCACCGCCTATTCCCCCGGGGTCTTCGACGGACCCCCCGCGGTCTTTGCGCCTCCCTATTCGGAGTTTGGCCTGGACACCAGTGGCAACGGCCTCTTCGATTACCTGGTTGTCAACCTCACCCTCCAGGTCTTCAAGCCGGGGACCTATCGCGTGTTTGCGAGTCTTCAGTTTACCCCCGTCCCCGTGGGATTCCTCGTCGAGAACTCAACGGCGCTTGCCCCGGGGACCCACACGATTCCCTTGTGGTTTTACGGCCCCGTCCTGGGCGGGACGGCCCTCGAAGCGATCGAGGTCCACCTGATTCTCCACGATCAGGATACCGCGACCACGCTAGACTCCGACATCCACCCGACGGGCCCCCACCTCCCGTCGGACTTCGAGGGTCCGGAGTCCCTCACCGCGGCGGAAGCGACGAGTGAGCCGGTGATCGACGGGGTCCTATCTCCGGGCGAATGGGACGATGCGACGGCCGTGAATCTCACCGCCGTTCCCGGGAACCAAGTCCCCGGATGGCTGCTGATGAAAAACAGCGCCGCGCTCCTGTTCCTCGCCTACGATGCCACGGGGGACACGACCGAGAACGCGGACGACGCCGCTTCCCTCTCTTTCGACACGAGCAACGATGGAATCCTTACGAATGGGCGGGAAGACCAGTTCGTGCAACGCGGTACCGCCGGCGATCAGGCCCACTACGTCTACATCTTCCCGTTTTGGGTTCCCGAGGACGCCCCCTACGACCCGGCCCTCCCGTTTCACCCGGGCCTTGCGAGTGCGGCGGGGTTCGGTCCTTCGGGCCACAGCCCCGCGGACCATCGGACCTATGAGTTTGCTATCCCCCTCGCCTTGCTGGGGATCGCGGCCGAGGACACGGTTGCCTTATCAGGCGGGAGTCAGGTCGAGCCCGCCCTGTTCGATGGGGCGACCGGGGCCTTCGGTGTGTGGCCGGGGTTCACGACGGGCACCTTCCCCCTGTGGGCCTACGCGGATGTGCTCCTCACCGATTTGGTGCCGCCCAGCCTCATCCTAGCCGCGCCTGAGGTGGGGGAGGCCCTGAGCACCCGCGAGGTGACCGTGCTTTGGTCTTCGACGGATAGGGGTACGGGCATCGACGGATTCGAGGTCCAGCTGGATGGGCGGACCGTCGCCATGTTGCCCGCGTTATCCAGAATCCACATCCTGAGCGAAGTCCCCG
>JAZFPV010000042.1:0-3513 GCA_036444795.1 Thermoplasmata archaeon | reverse complement strand
GATTGAAGTGGAGATTGCGCGGACGCCCCTTCCGGTCCTCGCGAGCAGGGGGACGGAGGACGCTGAGACGGCGCTTCAGGCGGGCTTTACCAGCGTCCGGGAGGCGGGGGGACTCGGCGTCTACCTTTCTCGGGTCGTGGAGGAAGGCACGATCTTAGGTCCCCACATCTTCGGTCCGGGCGCCATTCTGAGCCAAACCGGTGGCCACGGAGACATGCACGGGTTTCCGCTTTTCCCTTATGAGGCAACTCTCGCAGGAGGGGGGCTACCTTCGGCTGTGCGATGGCGTCCCCAGGTGCCTCCAAGCCGTCCGTGAACAGCTCCGACGGGGTGCCCGGGCCATCAAGATCTGTGCCTCCGGCGGGGTCATGAGCGAGCTAGACCACCCTGTCCACCAGCAGTTCTCGGACGAGGAACTCCGCGCGATCGTCGAAGAGGCAGGGCGCACCGATCGCATCGTCATGGCGCATTGCCACGGGAAGCCGGGCATTGTGGCCGCCGTTGAAGCAGGCTGTCGCACCATTGAGCACGGAAGTTACCTCGATGAGGAGGCCGCGGACTTGATGATCCAACGGAAAGCCCTGCTGGTCCCCACACGCTTCATCATGGATCGCCTGCTGAAAATCGGCCAGGAGATGGGCGTTCCGGACTACGCCTACGAGAAACTCGTCTTCGTGGCTAAGGAGCACGAGAAGGCGCTCCGGATCGCGATCAAGAAGGGCGTACAAATTGCCCTCGGGACGGACATCTTCTCCAGCGGCGAGGGCACGGCCGTTCCGTGGGGCATGAACGCCCGCGAACTGCTGCATCTTGTCGACGCGGGCATGACGCCCCTGCAGGCACTCCAATCCGCCACCGCAAACGGACCTCCTACGCTGGGGCCCCAGGCCCCTCGGTCCGGGCAACTCCGCGAAGGATACGATGCCGATGTCCTCGCGGTTACGAAGGATCCTGTTTCGGACATCTCCGTGTTGACGAAACCTGAGAACATCTCCCATATCTGGAAGGCCGGCCAGCTCGTAAAGGCCCCTGCCGACTGAAACGCCTATTCCGTCACCCACGGGCGAAGCTTAATAGAAAGGAACCCGGTGATTTTTCCGGCTCCGCGCTCGGGCGGCTCGGGTTGGGGCAGCATGGCAAGAAAGAACCCAGATTCCTTCGGGGCAGAGGCCACCTTCGACACGGGAACCGGGAAGGCCCGATTGTATCGTCTCGCCCAGCTCGAGGAAGACGGCCTCGCCGAGATGGCACGGCTCCCGTACTCCGTCCGCATCCTCCTGGAATCCCTCCTGCGGAACGAGGACGGCTTCGACGTCACGCAGGAGGACATCCGGAATCTAGCTGCGTGGAGCCCCTCCCACCTCCGACGGACGGAGGTGCCGTTCAAGCCCGCCCGCGTGATCCTGCAGGACTTCACGGGCGTTCCGAGCCTCGTCGACCTGGCCGCGATGCGCTCGGCCCTGGATCGACTGGGAGCCGACCCCTCTCTCATCAACCCCCAGGTCCCCGTGGATCTGGTCATCGACCACTCCGTTCAGGTCGACCGTTTCGGCGTACATGAGGCCCTCCAGCTCAACTCCGAGTTCGAGTTCCGACGGAATCGGGAACGGTACGAATTCCTTCACTGGGGGCAGAACGCCTTCGACAACCTCCGGGTGGTCCCCCCGGCTACCGGCATCGTGCACCAGGTCAACCTGGAATACCTGGCGCCGGTGGTGGCCCTCCGGGAGGAATCCGAAGGGCTTGTTGCGTTTCCGGACAGCCTCGTTGGGACCGACTCCCACACCCCCATGATCAACGGCCTGGGCGTGGTGGGTTGGGGCGTCGGGGGGATTGAGGCCGAGGCCGCCATGCTCGGAGAACCCGTCTCCATCCTGAGCCCGGAAGTCGTGGGCTTCGAGCTGAGCGGGGAGCTGGCCGAGGGGGCCACGGCCACCGACGTCGTCCTCATGGTCACCGAGATGCTCCGGGCGAAGGGGGTGGTCGGGAAGTTCGTGGAGTTCTACGGGGACGGGATCGGCACGATGAGCGTGCCCGACCGCGCCACACTCAGCAACATGGCCCCCGAGCAAGGGGCGACCGTCAGCTACTTCCCCGTCGATGAGCGGACTCTTGAATACCTTCGTTTCACGGGACGGACCCCCGGGCAGGTCAAGCTCGTGGAACGATATGCGAAGGCCCAGGGTCTCTTCCGCACGGACGACGCGCCCGACCCGGAATTCACCGAAACCCTTTCCCTCGACCTGGGCTCCGTGGAACCGAGCCTGGCCGGCCCGAAGCGGCCCCACGACCGGGTGGGCCTCTCGCAGCTGAAAGGGGCGTTCGCGCGTTCGCTGACGGCGCCCATCGACGAGCAGGGGTTCGCCCTCGACGCAGGGGCCTTGGATCGTACATCCCGCGTGGCCCACAATGGGGAGCGCTACACATTGGGTCACGGAGCGGTCGTCATCGCCGCCATCACGAGCTGCACGAACACCTCGAACCCGTCCGTCATGGTGGCCGCGGGGTTGGTGGCCAAGAAGGCCGTGGAGGCGGGGCTGCAGGTCCCCCCGTACGTGAAGACGAGCCTGGCACCCGGTTCGGGGGTGGTTACGGCGTACCTGAACGAGTCAGGCCTCACGGAGTACCTCGAGCATCTTGGGTTCTACCTGGTGGGCTACGGGTGTACGACGTGCATTGGAAACAGCGGCCCGCTTCCTCCCGAGGTCGCGGAGGCGATCGTATCCGGGGACCTTGTGGCCGTGTCCGTCCTGAGCGGAAACCGGAACTTCGAGGGCCGGATTCACAACCAGGTTCAGGCCGCCTACCTGGCCTCGCCCCCCTTGGTGGTCGCCTACGCGCTGGCGGGCTCCACGACCGTGGACCTGACCGAAGAGCCCCTAGGGACGGGGAAGGATGGAGAGCCCGTCTTCCTGCAGGACATCTGGCCGACCCAAGCGGAGATCCGGGAGGCGGTGGACACGGCGATCACGGCCGACCAGTTCCGGGAGCGCTACGCCTCCGTGTTCACCGGCAACGAGACCTGGAACGCGATCGGGGGCACCGAGGAACCCATCTATCCCTGGGACCCCGAATCCACGTACATCCGGGAACCGCCCTTCTTCCAAGACCTCGCCCCGGAGCCGGAGCCCATTCAGGAGATTCGAGGCGCGCGCGTCCTCGCCCTTCTCGGGGATTCGGTCTCCACGGACCATATCTCGCCGGCGGGCGCCTTCCCGGCGGAGAGCCCCGCGGGGCAGTACCTCATCGAGAAGGGGGTCCAGCCGAGGGACTTCAACTCCTACGGGTCCCGACGAGGGAACGACGGGGTGATGACCCGTGGGACCTTTGCCAACGGCCGGCTGAAGAACCGGCTTCTCCCCGGAACGGAAGGGGGGGTCACCGTGCATCACCCTACGGGGGAGGAAATGAGCATCTTTGAGGCCGCGAAGCGCTACCGGGAGGAAGGCACGCCGCTCATCGTCTTGGCGGGGAAGGAGTACGGCACGGGAAGCTCTCGGGATTGGGCCGCCA
>JAZFPV010000041.1:0-2051 GCA_036444795.1 Thermoplasmata archaeon | reverse complement strand
ACTCAAATACCTACGTCTCGTCGCTCGCTGGGGAGGGGAATTCATCGCACGTCCGTTCGGCGTCACCATATTGGCCGTTCTAGCCATCCTTGCAGCTATCCCGTTGTTGATTGTTGGATCTTCTACGGTGATCGTGGCTGCGATCGTGGGGCTAACGCCGGGAGAGGTGCAGCTGATCCAGGCCCTTGGTACCGTCTCGATCGTCCTGGGAATACTCTACCTGGTCGGAGGCGTCGGCCTTCTCAGACTCGCGGTATGGGGCTGGTGGGTGGCAATCCTTGCAAGCCTCATCTCTCTCGCATCAACGATAACGCAAGCGGTGATCAACCCCGGAGCTTTCCTGGGCACCATCTTTGGGCTGGTCCTTGCCCTGTTCATCCTGGGTTACCTCTACGTGGTCAGAGGAGAATTCGGATCGGCGGCCTGAAGGCTCGTTCTTGACGCCTCCGGGTGGCACGATCCGCATGGTGCCTCTGACGAAGGAGTTGGCAGGAGTCGACCCGGACGAGACTAATCGTCCTCTCGGTGATCGTGGAGGCCGAGGAGGTTTCCAAAGGGGTCTCTCACCTTTCCCTGGTGTTCACCCTCCTCATGGACCTCCACATTGGCCTCCCTTAGCTGCTTCGCGGCTTTTCCAAAGTCATCGACATGGAACTCGAGGGGCGCATCCCTCCTGAGGGTCAGGGAGAATCCGGGGAAGTCCACGTAATCTCCGGTCACCTCCTCCACCGGCAGGCCGAGCAGGTCCCCGTAGAACGCCAAGCCTTTCTGCAAGTCGTCGACCCGGATGAATGCCCGCCACTCTCCGTTGAGGATGGTCATGGGCAGTCGCATAGACCTTGCGTGTCATAGGGGTTTTGAGGAACACTTCGGGCAACACGGCCAGCCTCGGCGTCGAGCAGCTCTTGATCACGAGCGGGCCCTGATCGTGGTCTTAGGACTTTGGTCGCTCGCTTCATCCTGCCTAAGGAAGCTGTAGGCCGCTCGGCCGAGGAGAAGCCCGTCGCGGCCGAAGCAAGCCATATCGACGCGCTGTCGGAACGTATCCTCGCCGGAGAACGTCGGCGGACTTATGTCCTCGGCTGTGTTTGTCCGGCGTCTCCTGAAGCGGAGGGTGAGGACCATCCAAAATCACTCCGGTCAAGAACGCGAGCGCCGCGGTCATGACATGGCCGCCATGTACCGGAGCAACGTGCGCGCCCTGAAGATCGGGGCCTGGCTCACGGGAGTCTACTTCGTTATCGAGTTGTTCCTCGCGGTGATCAGCGGCTCCGTCGCCGTCCTCTCCGACGCCTTCCACACGTTCTCGGCCGTGGGCGGGGTGATCCTGGCCCTCCTCGCCGCCCGCATCGCGATGCGCCCGGCCGACCGCTACCGGACGTTCGGGTCGTTCCGGGCCGAAATCCTCGGCGCCCTGTTCAACGGCGTGTTCCTTCTGGTTATGGCCGGCCTCGTCTTCTACATCGGCATCCTCCGCCTCCTCAACCCGACGCCCGTCAACTCGACCTTCATGATCTTCGCCGCCATCGGGGGCCTCGTCACGGAGTCCATCTCCCTCGCCTTCCTGTACCGGGCGCAGAAGGAGAACCTGAACGTGCGCGGCGCCTACTGGCACGTGGTGCAGACCTTCGTCGGCAGCATCCTGATCATCGTCGCCGCGGTGGTCATCACCTTCACGGGGTTCCTCCCGATCGATCCGATCCTCGGCATCGGGTTCGGCGCGGTCCTGGTCTGGGCTTCCCTAGGGATCATCCGCGAGTCGACGGGCATCCTGATGAACGCGGTGCCGTCCGATGTCGATGTCTTGGACGTCCAGGAGACGCTTCAGTCCATCCCCGGCGTCACGGACGTCCATCACATCCACGCCTGGGCCCTGACTTCGGGACGGAATCTCTTCTCCGCTCACATCCACATCGAAGAAACCGCTGACAGCGAGGCGGTCCTGGACCAGGCCCGGGAGGCGGTCCGGACTCGTTTCGGCTTCTATTTCTCCACGCTCCAGGTTGAGAAGTCCACCGCCCACGAAGAAGGGGCGGAGGATATCGACATCA
>JAZFPV010000040.1:0-2607 GCA_036444795.1 Thermoplasmata archaeon | reverse complement strand
TCTTTCGTGACGTTCGCCAAGACGCACCTCCATCAATCTCCAGCCGGCAAGTGAGCCACACTGGCCGGTGCACGTTCCCGGCACGAAAGATGGCGACTGTTGCGTCTGCGTGGCAATTACCGGCCTTCCGAGCAAGGCTAAGTCACCTGGACTTCCGGCTTTTTTGGTGTCGATGAGTTAGGGGCGAAAATGGGGCGATGGGACCCCAAGTGGTACCCCAAAAACTCGGGTTGCCTGGTGGGGACTCAGCGGATGGGAGGGGAACTCGGGCTACATGAGCACACCAATCGTGATAGCGGGCGGAGGCAGGGTATCCTCTTCCTCACAGTCGGCTCTACGGCATATGGCGGGTGATTCCTTTTTGTTCGATCCGAGAAGATTCATAAGGGGAGGAATAGGCGTTTCAAAGGCCCTTGTCCAAGTTCGGCACCCTCGTTGAGCGGGCCGAGGCACCCCAGCAACCTCCTCTTGCGAGGGGCGGTGCCCAGGCCTAGGTGGACGCCCACCGATTGCCCATGCAAGGATCGGACGGGGGGATGCGTGGATGGGCAAGAGATGCTGAACGGACCCGACCCCGCGTCAGGGCCGGCTGTCGGTGATCGTGACAGGGATGTCACACTTGCTCTTGCTCCATGTGAGATGATGAGGGACTTTTGGCCCCTCAGTACGCCCCGTGCCGGGAGGTACCCCAATGAAGCTCATCTGCCGCTCCATTTTCGTGGTCTTGGTCGTCGTCGCCGGACCCTTCTTCGTGTCACCGGCCCGAGCCCAGGAGCCAGTCTACTGGGAAGTGGTCGAGCGGATCCGACAGGAGGGATTGGAGAACTCCCGCGTCATGGACTTCGCGAGCTACCTCACGGACGTGATTGGTCCTCGCCTTACAGGGTCATCGAACATGCGTCAGGCCCAGAACTGGGTCGCGGACCAGATGGCCGAGCTCGGGCTTTCCGGAATCGAGATGGAGCCCTGGGGGGATGAGACAGCGGGGTGGGACATCGAGCGCGTGTCAGTCCATATGCTCGAGCCCGACTATCAGATGGTCATCGCCTATCCCCTCGCCCTGACGCCCGGCACGGACGGCAAGGTCGTCGAGCGGGCGGTACTCGCCGACGTGCGAAGCGCCGCCGACCTGGACAAGTATCGAGGACGCCTTCGGGGCGCGGTCGTGCTGGCTACTCCGCCCATGCCCATGGGTCCGCGTATGGTCCAGGACGCGTTCCGACACACGGAGGAGTCCCTCGAGGTTTTCGAAACCGAGGGGAGGGACCTTCTCATCCAACGGTACGCGCGTGGCCAGCTCGACCAGAGCACCTTCCGCCCCGAGGACATCTCGGCCGTAGAGATCGAGGATTTCTACAAGTCCGAGGGCGTCGCAGCCGTGCTGAGGGCGAGCATCGGAAGCGACGGCACGGTTGCCGTAACGGGGCACGCTACCACCCGCAACAACCGGACTCGCGCTGGCATCGAGAGCGCTCTCCCCACGCTGGCGGTTGCGACCGAGCACTACAACCGGATCTATCGGATCCTCGAGCGCGGCCTTCCCGTGACGATGGAGGTCGAGGTCCAGGTGTCCATCGACGAGAGCGATCCGACCGGATACAACGTCATCGGTGAGATCCCCGGTAGTGACCTGGCGGACGAGGTCGTGGCCATCGGCGCGCATCTCGACTCATGGCATTCGGGAACCGGGGCCACCGATAACGCGAGTGGGGTGTCCGTGATGCTCGAGGCCATGCGGATCCTGCAAGCCATCAATGCGAACCCGCGACGTACGATACGCCTGCTCCTTTGGAGCCACGAGGAAGGCGGACTCCGGGGGTCTCGGGGCTACGTAAGGAATCACTTCGGCAATCCCAGCGACGGGACCACGCCCGACCACGAGAATTTTTCTGTCTATTTCAACATGGATAACGGGACCGGACAGTTCCGCGGCGTGCACCAACAGGGACACCCACTGGTAGCGCCGATTTTCGAGGCTTGGATGAAGCCGTTCAACGACCTGGGCGTGAAGACGCTGTCTCGGTTCAGCAACAGGGGGACGGATCACCTAGCCTTCAACGAGGCGGGACTGCCCGGCTTCCAGTTCTTGCAGGACCGGATCGACTATCGGGCCAGAACGCACCACTTCAACATGGACACCTTCGACAAACTTCTTCCCCGCGACCTGATGATTAACGCTACTGTGGTGGCGAGCTTCGCTTATCACGCGGCGATGCGGGATGAGAGAATGCCTCGGAAGCCGTGAGGCGGAGTCCAAGATGACCGCCTTGGCCGACGGCCGGACTCCCCGCCTCGAGCCTTGGGAGGCTGTCACGGTGCCGGTAGGCACGGTGCACCGGACCCGCGCTGAAGGACGCACCTTCAACTTATACTTCGGGGAGTTGGCCGCCGACACCGTTTTCGTGGATGGGCCATAGGGGGGATCATGGCCCGACTGGATGTTTTGCTTCCCGAGATCTTGAAGTGCCAGATCTGCGCTGCCCATCTCCCGTCGGGACCGCGTCCCGTTCTCCAGGTCCACCCTGAGGCCTCGATCCTGATTGCGGTGCAGACCCACCCGGCTCACTAGGCCGGAAGCCCCTAGGTAGGCGGGCTTCCGGCTTTTTG
>JAZFPV010000039.1:0-5949 GCA_036444795.1 Thermoplasmata archaeon | reverse complement strand
AGGGCCCCCACCAGACCAGCCAAGACATCCCCTGTCCCCCCCACGCTCATGCCGGGATTCCCGGTGATGTTCACCTTCGTCGAACGCCCGTCCGAGACGATGTCGTGGCGGCCCTTTTGGAGAATCGTGAGCCCCAACTCCTTGGCGAAGGAGGCCACCTGTTCCATACGTTCCTCCTCCTCGGAGGCGAGCTCCACTCCCGAAAGACGATGAAACTCCTCGACGTGGGGGGTGACCACGCCCCTCTTCCCCTGAACGCAGGTCGGGTCGTCGGCGACGGCCGTGATGCCGTCGGCATCCACGGACACGGGCTTGTCCAGCTCACGGAGGAACTGGCGAACGGCCTCGAGGGTTGCCTCATCTCGCCCCAGGCCGGGTCCGATGATGACGGCGTCCATCCCCTGGGCGAGCTCGATCAGAGAGGGAACGTCCTCCGGGACCAGTTTCTCGTCTGAGAGGGGGTGGACAATGAACGTCGGGCTGAACGCGGCTACGATGGGAGCGCTTCGCGTGGGCGTGGCCACATGAACCACGTCTGTACCCATGCGATAGGCCGCCATGGCCGAGAGAGAGGGCGCGCCCGTGAACGGGCCGCCCGCGACGACGAGAACGCGACCGCTGTCCCCCTTGTGCGCATCCGCGTCGGGGCGTGGATAGTAGAGCATCTCACCCGGCCCGATCATCCGCTCCAGCTCCGGGGTGATGCCGATATCCACGGTGACGATCTCCCCGCTATTGGTTGGGTGCATGTCCTCCTTGATCCGGTGCAGGGCCACGGTCACCTTTGGAACCACGACATGATCGGAACCCAGGCCGCTGGGCATGTCGATAGAGAGAACGGGTTTCCCTGACGCATTCATCGCCTCGACGAGGGCCCGGTAGGGCTCGCGAAGGGTCCCCTGAATCCCCGTCCCCATCAGCCCGTCCACCAAGGTGTCGGCTTCGTCCACCAGCGTCCGGGCCTCGAATGGAGGCTCCACCCGCCGGACCTCCGGGGGCAAACGGTCCAGGTTGATTCTGGCCGGCCCCTTGGAGATGGCCTCAGGAGGTTTCACCAAGGCGACCGTGATCTTCGCCTGATCCTTCAACAAGCGCGCCGCGACGAAGCCATCCCCAGCGTTATTCCCGGTCCCGGAGAGGAAGAGGACGCGCTTCCCTTTCACCTTCATCGTTTCCAAAAGGACCTTCGCGATTCCCTCGCCAGCCCGCTCCATGAGGCCTTCGATGGAGACCCCGTGGTACTCGAGGTTGGTATCGAGAACGCGCATCTCCCGGACGGACAGCACCCTCAGGGTATTCGACGTGTCGGCCTTCAACATTTTGGGAGGGACGCGCAGGGGAGCGGTCTAGGGGGAACACGAGTAACTCGCCTTGAGGGGCCCCATATCCCCTTGGTTCGAGATGTCCACCGACTCGTCTCGGTAGTAACCTTCGTTGCACTCGTCTCCGCAGGCGGGGCCTTCCGATACACGAAGGCAGCAGACCAAGGCGCGACGAACCGTCTCATCGTATTCGGTTTCGGGGAGCTCCGCGACCTTGACAAGGAGGGAGCTCCCGCGGGCGTGGGAGTGCCAGCACGCCTCTCGATCGTGCTCGGCGATACGGAGGTGGATGTCGCTGGACTGTCCGATGTCGAGAAGCTTAAAGGTCCCCTCGTTCCACTTCCCGGCGATCCGCTTGCCGGCGATGATGAGATATAGGCCCGAGGGGCCCTTTCCCGTCTCTCTCTTGAGACCTTCGTGGCTCTTTGGAGCGGACCATGTCAGGTCAACGCGCAAGCTTTGTCCCAGCTTACCCCTCGGTCATCTCAAAGGAAGGGTCCGCCTGATAAACCCTCTTGGAGAGGGCAGGGCTGTGCGATCGTCCCCTCTGAATGTCGGAGATAACCCGTCAGTGGCATACCTTTATGACTACGCCGAAATATGGACGTAGCATGGGCATTGATCCGGATTTCATGAACACCCAGGAAGTGGTTGAGCAGCACTTTGACCACGATGTCTGGGGCCCATTGGAACCCCCGGAGAAGCTCGGCATTCACGGAACCCACGTGGCCGTGGATTTCGACCTATGCATCGAGGATGGTGCGTGCATCCCCGTCTGCCCCACCGACGTCTTCGAGTGGGAGGACACCCCGGGTCATCCGGAATCCGAGAAGAAGGCCGATCCGACACGGGAGGCCGACTGCATCGACTGCATGGCCTGCGAGGCCGTCTGCCCGGTCGAGGCCATCAAGATTACCGAGGCTTGAACCTCTTTCAACCAAGGTTTTTCTAGGGTATCCCCTCCCTCGCGGGTAGCATGGGCACTCGGCCGGGCCGGGCCAAGGGTCTTTCCGCCGGCCTCACCTTCAATGTCTACCTCCTTGGCCTCGTCAGTCTCCTGACGGACCTGAGCAGCGAGATGGTTTTCCCTCTCATCCCCTTCTTCCTCCTGACGGAGCTTGGGGCGACCGCGTTCATCTTCGGGATCTTCGAGGGGGCACGAGAAAGCACCGGGAGCCTTCTCAAGGTATTCTCCGGGTACTGGTCGGACCGCATCGGCCGCCGGAAGGGGCTCGTCGTCGCGGGTTACAGCATTTCCAGCGCGATGAAGACGCTCATTCCTTTCGTCCGCGTCTGGCCCGAGCTCATGGCGGTGGGGGTAGCGGAGCGGGTAGGGAAAGGGCTTCGAGACGCCCCGCGGGACGCCGTCCTGGCCGAGACGACGCCCCCGGAAACCCGGGGCAAGGTATTCGGATTTCACCGCCTCGCGGATACCCTTGGGGCCGTCCTCGGGCCGCTCATCGCCTTCGTTCTGTTGGATGCGTTTGGTCTCCCCTTCCGGGAGATCTTCCTCCTTGCCATTGGGCCCGCCCTCGTCTCGGCGCTCCTGACCGTCTTTATCCGCGAAAGGGCAAGGCGACCCAAGGACGTTCCCTCCCTCCGCAAGGGTTTCGCGACTTTGAGCCCCGCCCTACGCCGTTTCATCCTCATTGCGACCGTTTTTGCGCTCGGCCACTTCTCCGTCCTCTTCCTTCTCCTCCGGGTCGTGGGCGTCGGGCTGACCGAGGGGACGGGGATCCTCTTCTACGTCGCCTTCAACCTCATGTACGCCCTCGCCGCCTTCCCTGTGGGCATCCTTTCCGACCGGCTGGGCCGGCCTCCCATTATCCTCGCCGGCTACCTGGCCTTCGCCGCGATGGCCGGCGGCCTCATCTTCTTCGCCGAGGCCTGGCAGCTTCTCCTCCTGTTCGTCCTCTTCGGCCTCTCTTCCGCCTTGGTGAACGCAGTGGAGCGGGCTCTCGTCGCGGACATGGCGCCTCCCAACCTGCACGCCACCGCCCTGGGGACATACCACACTTTCACGGGGATCGCCCGATTCCCTGCCAGCGCCGTGGGCGGGTTCCTATGGCTAATCACGCCGGCGGCGACCTTTGCCTACGGGCTCTTCTTTGCGCTCCTTGCCGCGCTCCTCCTGACCCTCTTCATGGCGCGGCGTCGCCAGGCCAACCGGATGACGGAAGCCCTATAGCACGACCCTCGCTTCTCCCTTCATGGGAGAGGAGGAGACGAAGCGGGTCTTCCGCTTCATCGACGACCACTTTGACGAGTTCGTGGCCGACCTAACGGACTACTGTGCGGTACGCACCGTCAGCGCCCGTGGGGAGGGATTCAAAGAAGGCGGCCAGGCCACGCGGAAGCTCCTGGAGAAGTGGGGGGTCAACGCTCGGGAGATGCCCGTGCCAAACGGCCCCCACCTGGTCGTGGGGGAGGCCGGGTCCACGGGCCCGACGCTGTGTCTCTACAACCACTACGACGTCCAGCCGGAGGAGCCGATAGACGAGTGGAAGTCAGACCCCTTTGACCCGTTGGTCCGTGAGGGGGTCTTCTACGCCCGGGGCGCGTCGGACACGAAGGGGAACACCCTCTCCCAGGCCGTCGCTCAGGCAGCCATTCAGGACGCCCGGGGGGATCTGCCCCTGCGCCTTCGCTTCATGATCGAGGGGGAGGAGGAGGTGTCCAGCCCTCACCTCAAAGCGTTCTGGAAGCGGCATCAGGACCTCTTCGAGGCCGACGGCGCCACCATCGAGGGAAGCGGGCACACGGCCGAAGGCACCCCGACCATGCACTTGGGGTCCAAGGGCATCCTCTACGTCGAGCTCACCGTCCGGACGGCAACCGTCGACCAGCACTCCTCCCTGGCCGTGTCCATCCCGAACCCGGCGTGGCGCCTCATCGCGGCCCTCCGAACCCTTCGTGACGAGGACGGAAAGATCCTCATCCCAGGCTTCTACGACAACGCCCATCGCCCGACGGAGGAGGAGCTGGCCTACCTGAAACGCAATCGGTACGACCCGCTGGACTTCACGAAGACGTACGGGGCCGAGGAGGTTCTGGGCGGGGACACCCAGTGGGCCCGCCTCCAGCACATGGTCTACGGGAACACGTGCAACATCGATGGCTTCTACGCGGGCTACATCGGGGACGGGTCCAAGACGATCAACCCCGCCTACGCGAAGGCGAAGCTGGACTTCCGCCTCCTGCCGGGTCAGCGGCCGGGTGAGGTGTTCCAGGCGATGCAAGCCCACCTCAAGGCGGGGGGCTTCGAGGACATCGAGGTCAAGAGCCACGGAACGTTCGAAGCGGCGACCACCCCGCTGTCCTCCCGCATCGGCCAGGCGCTGCTGCGTGGTTACCAGGCGGCCTACGATGAAGAGCCCAACATCTTCCCGTGGTCCCTGGGCTCGTCGTCCACCTACTATTACACGAGCCTCGGCACGCCCGCAGCTGCCGGGCCGGGGGTCGGGTACGCGGGCAGTAAGATCCACGCCCCGAACGAGAACATTCGCTTGGAGGACGCGCGGCGAGGAATCAAGGCGACGGCCGCGATGATGCTGGCGTTCGCGCGGACCGACTAATCGGGTATGCGCCAGGGGGGCGCGCCCCCCAAGCGTTCGGCGCAGTCAAGACAAAGATTGGGTCCTTTCCGGTCCGTGTCCGCCAGCCCGTTGGAGAAGTGCATCACGCAGCTCGCCTCCGTGCAGTGATCGAGACCCAGGTTGTGACCGAGTTCGTGAAGGGCTTCCTTCAAAATGCGGAAACGGAAGAGACGGGAGTCGTCGACCGACAGCCTGTGGAGGGAAATGACAGCGGCCCGTCCTCCGACGTCCGCTTGCCCGAAGACGAAATTCAGAGGGTCGACGTAGAGGTCGACCTCTGTCACTACGAGAACGTGCTCCCCGTGGGCCCGTCGCCCCATCTTCAGGAGCTCGGGAGCGCGGTACTGGTCTCGTCCCGGGTTATGGGCGGCTAGAGGGACCTCCTGGGACGGGAGAGTAGTCACCCCGACTCCAGCCTGACGCAGGTCGACATCCAGGGCGTCGATGACGTTTTCCCGGAGTTCCCCGACAGGCAAGACAGAAACCTGCACGTCAGCCCTTCACGACGCCCATCGGCTTCAACTTCACGACGATGTCCGAGATACCCGCACCCTGACAGACCTCGACCACATTTTCCACGTCCTTGTAGGCCCCGGGAGCCTCCTCCACCAATCCCTTCCAGCTGGCGGAGTGGGCATAGATGCCCTGGCGCGCGAGGTCCCGTTGGACCTCCTCGGCCCGCCACTTTCGGGCAGCTGCCTTGCGGGACATGATCCGCCCCGCCCCGTGGCACGTCGATCCGAAGGTCTGCTCCATGGCGCCCTCCGTTCCCACAAGGACGAAGGAGTGGGTCCCCATGCTCCCCGGGATCAGAACGGGTTGGCCGATGTCCTTGTATCGAAGGGGGATGTCGGGGTGGCCGGGCGGGAAGGCCCGCGTCGCTCCCTTTCGGTGCACGTAGACCTCCTTCCGGATTCCTTCGACGCTGTGCTCCTCCAGCTTTGCCATGTTGTGGCTCACGTCGTAGACAATCTCCAGGCCCAAGTCGTCCGCCGGGGTCCCCCGGACGGCCTCGAAGGACTCCCTTGTCC
>JAZFPV010000038.1:0-2746 GCA_036444795.1 Thermoplasmata archaeon | reverse complement strand
GGGATGCCATCCCCATTCTAACAGCTTTCATCCAATACGGGATGCGCCACCACGCCGACCGTGTCTTTGAGGACCGCGAACCGCGGGCGCTCGGGGACGTCTTCCCCGGGCAGCAGGATCGGATGCTCGGCCGTCTCGGGAGTTTTGCCGACGAGGCTCGGCCCGACGAGGGAAGGGAGGAAGCCCGTTAGCGACCCAGGAGCACGCGGTCGAAGGAGAACTTCGGCTTTCGAGTCCGATCCCCCTTCATGTACCAATCGAACGTCCGCCGGAGGCCTTCCAGCGGATCGGTGGGTCGAAAGCCTAACGTCCGGACGGCCTTGGAGATGTCGACGGCCAAATCCGTCTCGAAATCCAGGGAAACACCAAAGTACAGGGGCGGGGCGAAGGGGCTGCCCCCGAGTTCTTGAATCCGGGCGCGCGGAACCGGCACCTTCTCCACGCGGCGCCCGGCGGCGGCCGCCAAGAGATCAACGAGCGCAGACAGGGTAACGGGCTCGACGTTTGCGATGTTGAAAACCTCCCCCCGCGCCTTGGGGTTCTCCGTGGCCTCAGCCAGAGCCCACGCCACGTCCCATACCGCGGCGAGATGCGTAAGGACACCGCCCTCATCCGGGATGATGACGGGGCGCCCGGCCACGATGCGGTCCCAGAACCACGACTCCCGGGGTACGTTGTTGAAGGGGCCGTAGACATGCGGAGGTCGTACAATGGAGACATCGGCCCGTCCCTCCTGTTGGACCTCTAGGAGGAAATCCTCCGTCGCGATCTTGTCGGCGCTGTATTGACCGAGGGCGGGGCCGCGGACGCTGTCTTCGTTGGCCGGAAGGGGTCCTTGGGGGTCGTACACCCCGCAGCTGCTCAGGAACACGTAGCGGTCGAAAGCGTTTTCCGCCGCGTCAAGCACGGAAGCCACCTGCGAGGGACCCGTGCCCGGCCCCCACACGTACACGAGGTCAATCACGGTGTCGAACGTCTCGCCCGAGAGCGTCTTCCGAACGTCTCGGCCGCGCATGCGATCCCCCAACAATTCTCGAACCTGGTCTCCGAAGGGATTGGGGGACCGGCCCCGATGAAAGATGGTCACGTCGTGATCCCGACGGAGAAGCTCCTCCACCGTATGGCGACCGATGAACTCAGTACCCCCTATGACGAGGGTGCGCACCTGGGGCAAAGCAGTGGGCCCCCTAAAAAAGGGGCCGCGGGGCCGTTACTGCTGGCCCATGAGTTCTGCGTGGCGGAAGCAGTCCGTTGTGTGATCGTTGACCAGGCCTGCGCCTTGCATGTAGGCGTAACAAATCGTTGGTCCAACGAAACGGAAGCCCCGGGCGCGCAGATCCTTACACATCACCCGTGACTCCTCGGTCTCCGGTGGAAGGTCCGCGAGGGAGGCGAATCGATTCACCTTGGGGCGGCCTCCGATGAAACGCCAGATGTAGGCATCAAAGGAGCCGAACTCCTCCTGAACCTCGGGAAACCTCTGTGCGTTGTTGATGGCCGCCTCGAGTTTCATCCGATTTCGGATGATGCCGGCATCGGCCAAGAGCCGCTTCATCTTGTCTTGCGAGTAACGACTCACCCGAGAATGGTCGAATCCATCCATGGCCCGCCGAAAGTTCTCTCGCTTCCGGAGGACCGTCATCCAGCTCAGCCCCGCCTGCATGCCCTCGAGCACCAGGAGCTCGTAGAGGGCGCGGTCGTCGTGGAGGGGAACTCCCCACTCCTCATCGTGGTAGGCTAGCATGAGAGGTTCGGAGAAGCCCCAGGCGCATCGAGTCAGGCCGTCTTCCGCGAACGCCTCGGCCATCCAGCTCCCTCAGTCCCTCTCAGGAGGCTCCCACAGCTCCACCCGGTTTCCTTCGGGATCCATAATCCAGGCGAAGCGGCCGTAAGGGTACTCGTCGACCCGATCCTCAACCTCCACGCCCTCGCGCCGAAGCTGCGCCAGGAGGCCGTCGAGGTCGGCGACGTGGTAGTTGATCATGAAGGGCGACTGACTGGGTTCGAAGTAATCCGTATTCCGGGGAAAGGGAGCCCACACCGTGGCGACCTGACGGTCGGGCTCCTCCCCTTCACGCCACTCGAACATCACCTCGCCATCGGGACGCAACGGAAGGCCCAAGTAGCGGACGTACCACGCCTTCAGCTCATCGGGATCCCGCGCCTTGAAGAAAACCCCGCCAATGCCCGTCACCCGCTTCATGCCAACCTCCCGGACGGGACGAAAGGTGCCTGGTCCTATATGAGTCTCTCAGCGTCCCGCACGCTCAGTCCACGGTCCGTTCCGGTGCTTCGGCAAGAACGAAGACGAACACGGTCGCCCCCTCGGCATCCGCGAGCTCGAGACACTCCTTGGGAATACCATACGTGGCCACTCGGCCCCAGGCCCGCAGGAAAGCGTCCTCCTGCGCCATCGCTCCTTCGGGGTCTCCGCACCACATTTGAGTCGCCGCGATTTGGGGGTTGACCGTCAGGGACGAACCGATCGCCTCGTAGGTCGTCCCATAACGATTGCATCCGGCAGAGCCTGCCAGCCTCCCGTCGACTTGAAACGTGGCCGTAAGCTCGGTCCCTTGAAGAGGGGGCACGAGGGAACCAGTGCCCGCATCGAAACGGAGAAGCTTCCACGCCGCTACTAATCGGGATGATCCACGGGGCACCTCAGATGGTCTCCTGGTCTCTCGGCTCAAGTGAGGCCGGGCGGGCATAAACCTGCCTGCATGACCCGCGTCGACACTCGTCTTCA
>JAZFPV010000037.1:0-10507 GCA_036444795.1 Thermoplasmata archaeon | reverse complement strand
TGGCATCAATGACCGTGTTCCCGGTGACCCAGATGGATCCCCAGACGGCCTCCTGACGGAGGTTCTCAGATGCGATGTCGGTGGGGGCGTAGAGGTAGGAGGAAAGGTGGTCGGTCAGCCGCCGGTTGTGCTCCTCCGGCATCCGGAGATCGTGGCTTCGCAGACCCGCCTCCACGTGCCCGACGTCGATGCCGAGCTTCACTCCCGCCAGGGCGGCGGCAAGAACCGTGTTCGTGTCCCCCTCGACGAGGATCAGCCTGGGCGGGTCCTCGACGAAGTGGTCCTCCAGTCGAACGAGGGCCTCCGCTGTCTGTTTCGCCTGGGATCCCGAACCCACATCGAGCACGACATCGGGGGCCCCCAGCCCCAGTTCCTCGAGGAAGACGCCGGACAACTCTTGATCGTAATGTTGCCCGGTATGAACCAAGGAGAATGAGACGCCTGCCTCGCGTAGGGCCAGGATGACCGGGGCCATCTTCACGATCTCCGGCCGGGTCCCCACGACGACGGCTAGGTCCACGCCGTCGGGACCAGGGTCTCCGCGGATAAAGACTCCCTCGTGAGTGAGGACCCCGATTCTCAGGCACGGAAAAGGCAGAGGAAAGGTCATAACACGCCCTGAGTTTCGAGAAGCCGTGCTCGTCAGCGTCTTGGTGACCTCTCGGAACGAGGAGCACAACATCGCGGACCTCCTCGACAGCCTCGTGGTTCAGGAGGCACCCCTGGAGATCATCGTGGTCGACTCCAGCAGCGAGGACCGGACGCGCGACATCGTGGGCGAGTACGCCTCCCGGTACGGTTTCATCCGCCTCGCGAACCACGGCGGGACCCGGGGGGAGAGTCGCAACTACGGCATCCGGATGGCGGGCGGGGACGCGGTGGCGTTTATCGACGCCGATTGCATCGCGAACCCCTTTTGGCTGAAGTACCTCCGTGAGGGGCTGGAACGGTCCGCCGTGGTGGCCGGCCGGACCATCCAAATCGGCTACGGCCCCTTCGAAGAGCTGGAACGCGTCGAGCTGATCTACGGGGGCTTCGACATCACGTATCCGAGTGCCAACCTTGCCTACCGGATGGAGGCCCTCCAAGAGGTCGCCGGGTTCGATGCCTGGTTCATCACGGCGGAGGACATCGACATGAATCTCCGGGCGGTGAAGAAGGGCCACTTCATCCTGCACGACCCCCGAGCGATCGTGTACCACCGCACCCGCGCGTCCGTCTACGATTTCTTCCGACAAGCCTTCTGGAACGGCGCGGGACGGAAGCAGCTCACCCTCAAGCATGGTAGCCTGTGGAGCCGCTACAGTCCGCTGAAGATGGCTCGCCAGCGCATGACCTTCTGGGCCCTCTCGCGCCTCGTCCTGGCCCTCCTGGGGTACGTGGGCTACAAGTTCTTCGGGGAGCCCCTCTCCCCCCCCGGATAACGTGAGGCGAAGCTCTTTATCGCGCCTGCTGGGTAGGCACGCCCGCAGCCATGGTTGACATCTCGGTCGTCATTCCGACGCGGAATGAGGAAGCTTCCATCGGCCGCGTCCTGGATGAAGTCAACAAGGCTTTCGAGGGAACCTCGAGAACGTACGAGATTCTCGTTGTCGATACCCTTTCGGAGGACCGTACCGTGGCGATCGCCCAGGAAAAAGGCGCCCGGGTGGTCCCCGAGAACCGTCGGGGATACGGTCGGGCCTACAAGACGGGATTCAAGGCATCCAAGGGGGAGCTCATCGCGACCCTGGACGCGGATTGGACCTACCCCGCCCATGAGATTCCGCGGATCGCGACTCTCTTGGAGGAGGAGGGATGGGACTTCGTATCCGGCGATCGGTTGTCGTATCTGGACCCCGAGGCGATGGAGGTCCATCATCGTCTCGGCAACGCGTTGCTGAACAAGACCGCCCACCTCTTGTATGGGGTCCGTCTCCGAGATTCTCAATCGGGGATGTGGGTGTTCCGCCGAGAGATCTTGGACCAGCTCACCTTAGGAAGCGTGGGCATGCCCTTCTCCGAGGAGCTGAAGCTCGAGGTCGTGGAGAAAGGGTTGCGCTTTAAGGAAATCCCCATCCACTACCGGCCGCGGGTGGGGGAAGCGAAAATCCGATCCCTGGCGGACGGGTGGGGCAACATCCGTTTCCTCGTCAAACGCCGGCTCAGACCTCCGGCGTAACGCCCAGGAGACGATCCACCATCCACGCAGGATCGAAAGGAACCAAGTCTTCGTACTCCTGTCCCTCCCCCAGGTACAGGACCGGTCGACCCACAGTCTGGGCGATGCTCAAGGCCGCGCCCCCCTTCGCGTCGGCGTCGACCTTGGTGAGGATGACCCCGCCGATTCCTACGGCCTGCTCGAACCCCTTCGCTTGCTCCACGGCGTCGTTCCCGGTCAGAGCGTCGCCCACGAAGAGGACCAGGTCGGGTTTCGCGACGCGCTGGATCTTCTTCATCTGCTCCATGAGGTTGGCCTTCGTCTGCACGCGCCCCGCCGTGTCGATCAGGACGACATCCCGACGTCGTGCCCGGGCGTGCTCCACGGCGTCGAAGGCCACGGCGGCTGGGTCGCTTCCGGCCTCGTGGGCGATGAGTTTCACGCCCAGACGATGGGCGTGGACGGCGAGCTGTTCGATCGCCCCGGCCCGAAAGGTGTCGCTGGCGGCGAGAACGCAGGTCAACCCCTCCGCCTGGAAGAGGTGGGTGAGTTTGGCGATCACCGTGGTCTTCCCCGTCCCGTTGACGCCGACGAACATCAGGACGATGGGCTTCTCCCCCCCCTTCACGAAGGCCACCAGGTCGATGGTAGGAACGGCCAGGGCGTCTTCGAGCGCGCGGCGGAGGGCCTCCCACAGCCCTGCCTTGAAATCCGTATCCCGGGAGATGCGCTTCCCCAGGAGCTCCCCTTCTATCGACTTCGTGATTCCAGACACCACCTCCAGGGCCACATCCGACTCCAAAAGGACGATTTCCAGGTCGGCGAGGACACGGTCCAAGGCCGCACGTCTGATCTTGCGGCCGGAGGTCTCCGAGACGAGCTCCTCTACGTCTTCCGGGGCCCTGTCCTTCCACCCCAGGAGCTTCTTGCGAAGGGTCTCAAACACCGTCTCCCCCCTCCGACTTGCCTTGGGCTCTCCCGTAGGCCTCCTGGACCAGGGCCGACTGGTCGTTGACCTGCCCCTCGATGGCCACCATGCGCCGCAAGAGATCTTCCTGGACCGTCGTCAGCTCGCGGATGCGGGTTTCGAGGCGGTCGATGGCGGATTCGATGCTGTCGTCCAAGGCCACCTCGGCCCCCAGGCCGACAATGCACCGTTCCACGTTCGTGATCTGGGCGAAGAGGAAGGAGTTCGCCCCGACGGGGACGAGGATCTCCGTTCCGACGGGTTCGTCCTTGTACTTCGCCATGGTGTCTCGGGCGCGGGTGTACTCTTGGAGGGAGAATCGGAGCGTCTCCTCCTGCCGACCGAGGGCCTCCAGCTGAGCCCTCGTCGCTTCGAGGGCCGTCACGGCCTGCTGGAGCCCTACCTCTCCGGCCACGTCACCCTTCTCCCAGCCGATAGATGACCGCCGAGTTCTCAACCTCCTCGCGTGGCACCTCCGCCACTTCTTCTATGGCGATGTCCCGTCGCTTCGCCCGATGGTTGCTTCCCAGCTCGGAAAAGACTCGCTCCACGGCCTCCTCTTGGCTCTCGGCAGCCACCTCGCGGGTGAAGGACTGTCGGTTGCGGCCCATGCGAAATGCCCCACGGATGCGGAAGGCCTTCACGATCGCAACCAAACGCGATTCGTGTAAAAACCTATCTTCCACTCCGGATCCGGCGAAGGATGGCCTTGGCGTCGGCCTCCGTGATCCCTTCGATCGATGCGAGGGACTTGAGCTTCACACGCTTCAGCTTTCGCAGGCTTCGGAACTCGTCTCCGATCGCACTTACGGCCTCGGGCGAGAGCCCTTCGATTTCCCGAAGGGTCTTCTCCAGGTCGATCTGATTCTGGGCCTTCCGCCGGAGACCTTCCAGCCGCCTCGCGGACTCGTGATCCTCCGGCTCCAGTTCGACAGCCCGTCGCAGGCTCGCGATGGCCGGTCCCTGAAGGTTCAGATCCTGCTCGAGGACCCCTTTCAGGGCCCAAACCTCCGCGTTTTCCGTCGCGAGGCCGACCGCCTCGTCGCACAGCCTCAGGGCCTCCTCCAGGTCGCCCGCCCGCGCGGAAGCCCGGGCCTTCTTGAGCAGAAATTCCGGACTATCGGGATCCATCGTGGCGCCCGGACCCTCCTCCAGAGAGCGGATCTTCTCCTTCAGCTCCCCGTCGTCGGGGGCGAGGCGTCGCGCCTCAGAGTAGGCCTCCCACGCCAGCTCGGGCTCCTTGCGCCGAGCCATGAGATCTCCCTTCCGAATGAGGGCCATCGGGACGCTCGGACTGCCCTGAAGGATGGTGTTGTAGCACTCGAGGGCCTCGTCGTGCCGATTCTCTTCCTCCAGGAGATCCGCCTTCTCGAGGAGCGCCCTCTGATTCCAAGAATCGGACGTGAGGACGCGGTCGAGGACGGCCAGGGCGTCCTCGGCGCGACGGACCCGCCGCAAGAGTTCGGCCATCTTCAGGAGCGCCGGCACGTTCCGCGAATCCATGCTCAAGACGGCCTCGTAGTCCCGCAGGGCCTCCTGCAGCTCCCCCCTCGCCATGCGGTCCTCGGCCTTGACGAGGAGTCCGGCGATGTCGGTCCCGCCGGAGCGGAGGGCCACGCGATCAGGGTCCTCGACCAGCTTGACCAGGGGAGGCGGACTGCCTTCGACCTCGTAGGGCTCCACTTGGTCCGGCGGCGGAGGGAGTTCTTCCTCTTCTCGGGGTACTCGGACCTTGATCTGGGTGGGGGGTTCCTGCTCGCCCTCGGGGGCGGGGATCGGGAGACGCGGGGCCGCGGGTCGGGGGATGGGTTGTGGGCGCGCATAGGGAGGTCGCGCATAGCTGGGATACGGTCCATAGGGGGGGTTCCACCCCCGCGGGATGGGATACGGCGGAGCCTGAGCAGACTGCCACGGCCATCGCCAGGCGACCGGGCGTCGGGCGTACGCAGGCTGCCGGGGGGGCCACCCCTGCGTCGGTCGCGGCCGCCTGGCCGGGCGCCGGCGACGCATTGCCGACGGCATCGCCTTCAGACCCGCTTCCCGAAGGGGTCGAAGGTAGACCAGCCATGCTAGGTTCGAGACCGCGACGACCGCCATCAAGAGCGCCGCGAGGTTGATGAAGCCGGTGGGGAGGGCCAGGTTCACCTTGTAGGTGAAGGTCGTCGTGGCCCCGGCCAGGTTCTCAAACGTGACCGTGTAGGGAACGAAGGCGGTGGCCGTGAGGCTCAACGTGCGTTGCTCGCCTCCGCTGAGGGTCAGGGTCCGACTCGGAAGCTGCGTGCCCTCCTGAATTTGCACGCGAAGAGATCCACTCTGAACCACCACTTGGAGGCTCTCGGCGTGGCTGATACCCAGGGCATCCTGACTGTTGAAGGTCAATGGGAAGGTCCCCCCCGCCTCGAGGCCCCGCTGCGAGGTGGGCGAGAGCAGGTTCAGCGTCAGGGCTTTCACCGGGGGAACGAGCAGGAGCACCGCGAGGAGGAGGGCGATGGCGAAGGCCTTCTTGGCGTTCCTCCAGCTGATGTCCACCAGGATGTACTTCTGGCCTTCGCGGGGAGCGTGGCGAATTTCCAGGAACCGGAAGACGATGAGCTCCAGAGCGATGACCGCCGCGGCGATCACGATAAGGGGGAGCGCCGCCAACAAGGGGACGTAGGGCGGGGTCGACTGAATCCCCGCATTGACTACCAGGAAGGCCGCCACGGCCAGGAGGGCGATGATCTGGAGGGAGAGGAGAAGCTCCTTGAAGAGTCGAATTCGGGCGAGCTTGCGGGCATCCTTAGGTGGACCCTTGGGTTGCATCGCCTGCCATCCCCGAAGCCAGGGTGGCCATCCCTCGGCACATGAGGAAGATGGCCAGATACTCGGGGACGCTGTTCTGCCCGGGTTCCAAATTAAAGGTTTCGCCCTTCATATCAGTAACAATAGCCTGGGAGGTCTCGACGCGAATCTTCTCCTGGCTATAGAGGTCCGGTACCGGGTCGATGAGGGGGTCGAAGCCGTCCAGCTCCTCCCGGGTCAACGGCACCACGCGGAATCCGGTCTTCCCGTGAAGACTACCCATGAGACGGATTAGGCGCTTCGTGTCGGAGCTCACCGGCTCATCCGTGGCCCCCTTGGCGTATTCGACCCCCTGGGTCACGAGGGAGGCTCCGCTTCCGGGGGGAAAGAGCTCGAGGTGGCCGGCGTCGACGCGCGCACGGGTGCGCTCCGCCCCCAGCCGGTGGATCGTGTCGTAGATCTGCCGGGAGCGCTTGGGTCCGACGCCTTCGAGCTGCTCGAGTGCCTCGATCGCTTCTGCCTCCGGAAGTTCGGATAGCGCTCCCAGCCATTGGCTGATGCCTCGGGTCGTGCGTCCACGCCACCCCGGGTCGGTGGCCGCGGGGATTCGAAAGCGCTTCAGGGTCCTCGTCTGATCTCCATACGTTCGTTCCTCGAAGGGCTCATGGCGCCCGACGAGCTGCAGGTCCAGGCCCGTCCCGGTGATGTAATCGACGATCTCCCGCCGTTCATGGCTCTCCAATGTGAAGACGCGAGGATCGCGAATGTGGATGTGGTAGCCTCGGGCCCCGGAGAAGGCAATGCGGAGATCCTTTTCCTGGAAGCCCAAGTCGCCCACGAGGAAGTCATCAATGAGGCGCACAACTTGCGCCTTCACCGCCTCGAGCATGCCCTTATAGCCCAGCTTCTGCCAGCCAGGGATGTGGTCCGCGTCCAGGTCAAAGATGAGGTCCGCGCCCATCCACCCCTTCTCCCCCATGGTCGGCGCGCCCGGGGTCTCGTAGTAGGCAGCGGAGTGGTAGACGTGGGCGGGGGACTTGGATCGGATGAAGCGGTACAGTCCGGCCTCCTCGGGAAAGCCTAAGTGACGAAGCACGAAGCCCCCCTGGAAGAGCATAAAGCCGAACTCCCGGCGGCCGAACCGAGGCGGCAGCTGCAGGGGCTGGGTCTGATAATAGCGGGCAAACTTAGTCTGGAGATACCGGAGGGTGGCCTCGCGCTTCTCCTCACCCACAGTTGTTCATCGGAGGGTGCCACTTAAGCGTTGACCGAGGGGGTCCGAAGGTGGATCCAGCCCTTCCACTAGGTGTCCCGAGCCGCCGCCTCCGTCCGCTGCGGTCGAAGCTCCCGTAGGCGGACGACCTCCAATTCCCCCCCTTCGAGGAGGCTTGAAAGCCCCTGGATGTGGCCATCTCCCACCACGGCGACGACGTGCTCGTACGCCTCTTCCAGGCGCTGCAGCTCCTTCGCCATGTGGGCGTCCCGCCGATCGACGAGGACCTCTTTGACGGCGGGATAGTCGCGGCCCAGGGCCTCCATGAAGCCCGTGTAGTCCTCTTGGTACCGTTGGAGCTCGACCTCGATTTGTTCCCGCCTCACGAAGAGGGAACCGAAGGCCGAGAAGAGAAGTTTGAGGAGCTCCAGGGGACGGAGGGAACGCCAAAGCGATCGCCAGGTCTCGCGAGAGTCGATGTCGATCAGAGCGACGGGGATGCCGAGACGCCGCCCCGTGTCCCGGGCCGCCAGCATCTCCTCTCCTACATCCGCCCCGTACTCCTCCGCGATGCGACGCTGGAAGCCGGCGAGGATGCCGTAGAGACCCGGGGTCCGGCGGCGGACGTGATGTGGCTCCTGGAGCGCCCGCAGGCGGCCGGGGTCGAGCTCGAGAGCGATGACGTCCGGTCGGCGCGTCTCCATTTCCTCCTGGATGCGAGGGCCCAGGCGGTGGACATGGCTGACGCCGAGGAGGGTGATCATCCCGTTCACAAGACCGCGAGGGGCGGCTAAAAGGTTGGGGACCCGGAATCAAGTCTCAATCGAATCCGTGTGTGCCCACCAAGGGAACGAACACCACGCCGCCCAGGCTCTTTGTGTTCAGTTCCCCCTCCCTCTTTTCCCCGAGGATTAGGTCCTGGAAGCGGTGGGTTCCCACCGGAATGAGGAGCTTGCCCCCTTCCCTTAGGTCTCGGATCAGGGGAAGGGGGACCTCGGGGGCGCCGCACGTCACGAAAATCCGGTCAAAAGGTGCATGCTCGGGGAACCCCTCGGAGCCGTCCCGGACCGCCACCTCGACGCGGTCCGCCAGCCCCAACTTCTCGAGACGGTTCTGGGCCTTCTTCGCGAGAGAGGCAATCCTCTCCACCGCAAAGACACGTCCCCGGGGGCCTACGATCTGCGCGACGAGGGCGGCATGGTATCCCGATCCGCCGCCGATCTCCAGCACGGATTGCCCCTCCTGAAGATCGAGGTACTCCAGCATCATCCCCACCATGTGGGGCGCCGAGATGGTCTGGCCGGAACCGATGGTGAGGGGCGTGTCATAGTAGGCGCTCTCGCGCAGGTGACGGGGTACGAAGAGGTGGCGGGGCACGGCCTCCATCGCCTCGATGATCCGAGGGGTCCGAAGGACCCCATCTCGGAGGAGGCGTTCGATCATCCGGTCGCGCCGGTCGTCGTACCGGTCGGTCATCTACCTTCTCCCGCCTCGCCGTCGGAGGCGGGCGTGACGCACGGTCCGGCAGTAAATGCGGACGATGTCACGAGCGGGAACGACGCCCTCCCGAACGGTCCCTCGGGGCGTGTTGATCCGGTGAATGACGGCGCGCTCGCGCCCGAGTCGCACCAGGTCGCCGACCTGAAATTCTTCCTCGGGCAGAACCGGCATCTCGTACGGTACGGTCCGCCGGCCTTTGTTCAGCGAGAACTTGACCGTCGGTCGATCCATGCGTTGGCTCCACAGGGTCGTGATGGCCTCGACGGGCGCCTCCATGACCCGCTTCTCCCCCGTCTCGATGGCCGTGATCCGCACGGGTCCCCCATCCGCCTCGAGGGAGTCCCCGACTCGGACCGCGTCTCCGGGAACGAGGTCCATCTCAACCCGCCGCGAGACCGCCCCGTCGCTGACCACGAGGGGGACGCGGAGGGGGGCCCATTCCCGGTACGTCTCGCGCCGTGTGAGGCCGCAGCGAAGGCAGCGGAACACCCCCTCCACGACCAGTTCCTTGCCTTGGGACAGACGACCTCGAAGGACTCGATGAGGCGCAGGTCCGCAGTTGGGGCACTCCAGGTGGAGGGCGCTCGGCGGCTCCATCCCATCTCACTACCGAGCCGCGGGTATAAGTCGTCGAAGGTCAGAGACGCCGTTCCCATCCGCAGTCGCTGGTCACGACCCCGCCTTTCCGCACGAGGGGTCCCTGGCACTGGGGACACCGTGCCTTATCGAGGAAGTGATCCACCCAAGCCTCCCGGACCTCCCCGACGCTTTCCTCCTGAATCCGGACGAGGATCTCACGGAGCTCTTCCGTCGTGGCCAGATCGTCGAGGGCGACACGGGGGAGGGGCCCCTCCCGCGTCGGCCGGCGCAGGAAGGTAGCCAGGAGGATGCCGAACCCGACCCCTCCCATGTGGGCCGCGTGGGCGATGCCGTCCTGAACACCGAGGAAGAGGAGCAAGGCCTCCCCTAGGATCACCACCCCGACCGCCAGGTATACGCGGACCTGGGGGAGGATGATGAAAACCAGGATGAAGAAGATGCGTTCGCGGGGGTATAACGCGAGGAACGCGCCCGCGATGCCCATGACGGCCCCCGAGGCCCCGAGAGCGAAGACGAGGTTCCCCCATTCCACCAACGCGAATACCAGCGACGCCCCGATGCCGGTCGCGAGGTACAAGGCTGCGAAAGCCGGGCCGCCGATACGGTCCTCGAGGGGGAGCCCGAGCAGGTAGAGGAAGAGGATATTGAAGATCACATGCAAGGCGCTGGCGTGAAGGAACATGCTGGTGATCAACGTCCAGGGACGGAGTTCCACGAGGTCTTGGGGCGAAAAGAGCAGGTTCACCGCGATGAAGGCACCCAGGGCCGGGTCCGTGGAGAAATTGACGACAAGGATGAAAATCATGAACAGGGCAAGGTTTGCCAGAACGAGAACCGGAGTGAAGTAGGTCTTCCGGAGCAGGGGATACAGAAAGCTCGTCGCCGCCACCGCGAGGACCAAGAGGAGGAGCCAGAGCACCGCGCGATTCAGGGCGAGGAAATGTTATGAACCTTGGCTGGGCTCGACCGACGTGGAGCTGGACCCCTCTTTGGACCTAGGTGAAGATGACGAAGTCTATCGCCCCGCAGAGGACAGTTATCTCCTCCTCCGTGCCCTCGACCTGGCGGACGCCAACTCCTTCCTGGAGATCGGAACCGGCACGGGTCTCATCGCGTTGCATGCCGCCCGCCGGGTGCCCACACTGGCCACCGATATCAACCCCCTCGCCACCGGTCTGACCCAGGCCAACGCGCGGAGGAACGGCCTCTCTCTCGATATTGTGCGCGCGGATCTCTTTCGCGGTCTGAGGGGAAAGTTCGACGTCATCGCCTTCAACCCGCCCTACTTGCCCCTCCGTCCTCGCGG
>JAZFPV010000036.1:0-5268 GCA_036444795.1 Thermoplasmata archaeon | reverse complement strand
CCCACCAAGTATAAGGTACGCCTCGGGAGACCGTCCCCCCCGTGGGCGAGGGACTCCGGATTGCGGAAGTCGCCGTGGACTCCCTCTACGCGGCCGACCTTGCCCTGTACGTACGCGGGCGTCCGGAAGTGCCCTGGGGGAGAATCGACACGAACGCGGACGCGGGATCCCGTAGAGAATCGCGGGGCCATCCTCATTCCTCCTCCCAGCGAGCCCCCAGCTCTTCCCGTGTGAAGACCCCTTTCTCGATGAGGATCGTCTCGAGGGATCGGACCCAGCGCTCGAAATAGCCCAACGTCTCGTACTCCTCTTGACTCAGGCCTTCAATCCCCCGACGGAGTTCATCCGTGGTCACGAGGCCCCTCGCATTCTTCAGGAGACGATAGAGGGCACGGATCTCTTGCTCCCAAGGGGCGAGCTCGTGCTCGGACCGATCGATGGGGCCCGCATCGTGCCAGCCGCCCCGGTCGTGGACGTGCCGCCTCGGCGCCTCCGGCTCCACGATGACGGAACCGGGCTCGGAATATAGTTTCTCGCGCCCGGGCCCCCTGCCTTCGGTCACCGTCGAAGGTGGACCGCGGATGGAATTTGACTCAGGCGAGCTTGCCGTTAGCTAAAATCTCGGTCCCGTCAAGCTCCACGGTCGCCCCGAGGATGTTACCGCTCCACTCGAAGGTCGAGTCGTTCGCGCCCCCGAAGTATTCGTTGCCCCCGATGCCGATGCCGACGGAGCCGGCCAGGAACGAGTCCGTGAGGTTGAGGTCGAGGGGCCTCCCTCGTGGGTTGAGACCGAGGGAGAAGGAGCCGATCCGATCCTTGTCGCCCTTCGCGGAACCGTAGAACCGGTCCCAGATGTCCTGATTGGCGCCTACGGCGTAGCTCTGCAGGCGTCCGTCCTGGAACTCCCACTGGACGTTCGTTAGCACCTTCCCCCACAGGGCCAGTCGGTCAAAGACCACACGGCCCTTCGCCGTGGTCTCCCGAGGTGCGATCGTGACTTCTCCCGCGGGCAGACTCGCGAATAACGCTCCCTTCTTGATGTCCTGGGCGTCCACGATACCGTCTGCCAGGAACGCCTTCCTCCCGCCCAACTCGAAGCGCACGTCGGTGCCGTTCTTTGCGGTAACCCGAGCCTCCGTCGCGCTCTCCAAGCGGCTGACGAGATCGTTTCCACGCTTCGAGATTTGGTTGAGGTCGGACTCCAGTGCCTCGTTTACGGATGCGGACCAGGCCTCGAAGTCGATGCCGTACTTTTCCGCCCGCTGAGGCGTAACCTGACCGACGTCGATCCCCACTCCCCGAATCTTGCGTTCGCGAGACTTGGCGCTGAAGGGTTTGTCGGCCTCGCCCATGGCGCTCATCTTCTCGGGCGGCATGTCGTCGAAGATGGCGGGATCTTCCGGTCCGCCCAGGTAGGTCATCGCATCGAGCGCGTCGTAGGCCTTCAGCATCAGCGGCGATGTCCTGCGGATGAACTCCTCCGGGACCTCGCTGAGATATCTTCGGTAGCTTTCGTCCGTGATCAGCTCGACGTGGGCGTGGGCTCCAACCTTCGCCGCCTCGACGAACAGGGCGTCGGCAAAGGGAATCGTGTGTTGCCAGGTGAAGATGAAGTACTCCTCCCCTTCCCTCAGCGCCAGGGTCTTGTTGACCACCTGCTCGGCGAGTCGTTGTGCAAGTGCTCCCAATTTCTTTCCTCCTTTCTGAGATTCAGATGGCCAGCCTCGATGGATCGAACGCGATCCCTCCCCCGCAAGGCGGCTCCGGGCGACCACGGACTCGGGCCTATATGAGGATATCGAACCGGCCTCAGTCGGACCGCCAAATCGGGGTCACTTCGCGGGGAATTCCCCGGCGACGCTGGGTATCCCTTATACTGTCTCTTCCCTTTTCTGATAGGTGAGCCCGATGAAATCGCTCCTCAGTCGTGTCGCGCCGAGAAAGGTCGAATTGGACGACGTCTGTGTCGTCCGGGACGGCGATGCGGAGTACTGCATCTACCCCCTCGACCGCGTCATGACCGTTCTAGGGAAAAAGTGGACGTTGTTCGTCATCGCGGTTCTCGGCAACGAGGAAGGAGCGCGCTTCAACGAACTTCTCGCGGACCTGCGCTTCATCAGCTCACGGACCCTCACGGACCGTCTGAAGGAACTGGTGGCCCTCGGTCTCGTGGAACGGGAGGAAGTGACGGGTCCGCCTCGGAGAGTGGATTATCGACTGAGCCTCCACGGACGTGAACTTCGTGACCGCCTCATTCCCCTCCTAGACTGGGCCATCGGGTTTGAGGTCGCCGGGCCTGCCGCGGCGGGCTAACCCCATAACTCCAAAAACCTTGAGGGGCTTGGACTCTCTATGGAAGGCGTCACGATCCGCCGGGACGCGCCCATCTCCCTCCACCCCTTTACCGACTTCTTCCAGGGATTCGAGAAGGTCCGAGCCGTCGTCGGCATCTTTGGTTCGCAGACCACGGAGACCCTGAAAGGCCTCCGGGTCGAGTTCTTCTCGTCACGCTGGGGGTACATGGCCGTGAACGACAAGGACGGCCACATTCTGGTGAGCGCCCACTATCTCAAAGAGGGAGACGAGCGGGATATCTACTTGGACGTCGTCCACGAACTCGTCCACGTGCGGCAATGGCAGGAAGGGAAGGAGCTGTTCCCTGAAGGCATCGGGTACCATGATCGTCCCACGGAAATCGAAGCATATCAGGTGGCCGTCGACGAGGCGCGGCGAATCGGCCTCACGGAGGCGGAGATTCGAGAGTACCTACGCGTGCCGTGGATGGACGACGAGGGCCACACGAAACTCCTCACCCATTTGGGAGTCGAGGTTCCGGCCGAGACTCCGTAGGCGGTCGCTCGACCCACGATCCTCAGTGCCTACCTAGCCCAACATGCTTGGACCTGCAGGCCGACGCGGTGTGGCATCTACGGATCAGTCGATGCGGGATACCCTGCAGCGCCTAGAGGAATCCGAGCTGCAGGTCGAATAGGCTTGTGAGGATCCCATACGTCAGGCCCCAGACGACGTAGCCTTCGAACATATAGGCGGGGACCCGGAACTCGCGGCCCCCAGCATGCACGGTCCGCATCGTCCGAGAGGACCGCAACGCAGGAAGTGAGGCCCAGAAGGTCGCCTGGACCTCGGACCCTGGACGGGGGGAGACCTCCTCTCTCGAGGAGAAGACATACGGGAAGACCGTGAGGTGGGACACATTCATTGGGCGGACGCGAGGCAACCTCCCGAGGAAGGCGAAACTCGCGGTGACGTCGACGGCCACCTCCTCCCAAGTCTCGCGTCGGGCGGTTTCCACGGGGGATCGATCCCGACGATCGTGCATGCCCCCCGGCAACGCGATTTGGCCGGACCACGGATCGTCTTCCCGCTCAATCCGGTGAATCAGGAGTCCCTCGGGTTCCCGTTCCCATCGAAGCAGGAGGGCCACGGCGGCGGAGGGCGCATCCTGGGGGGCCTCCGGCTCGTCCTGCTTGAGTCTTTCGCGGAGCTCCTCCCAGGCCTCCATGGTTCGTCGGTTTCCTGGAAACCCGAGAGCCTTCAAATAGCCTCCTCGCGTAGCTTTCACGTGAGTCTTGGCACCTTTCAAACGCTGTCGGAAGACCTCCAGCGGGCCTTGGAGGAACGAGGGCTGCACACCCCTACGCCCCCCCAAGAGGCTGCCATCCCGGAGATTCTCGCAGGCGAAAACGTGCTCCTGATCGCCCCGACGGGGAGCGGGAAGACCGAGGCCGTTCTCCTGCCTATCTTTGACCGACTCAAGAAGGAGTCGGGGGAAGGCATCTCCCTCCTCTACATCACACCTCTGCGCGCCTTGAATCGGGACATGCTGCGCCGGATCGAGGACTGGGCCGACGCCTTGGACTTCGACGTGGAGGTGCGGCACGGCGACACGCCCACCCGGGAACGGCGAAGACAGGCCGTGAAGCCCCCGGACATGCTGATTACCACGCCGGAAAGCCTGCAGGCCATTCTCCCGGGGAGACTCATGCGCCGCCACCTGGAGGGCGTTCGATGGGTGGTCGTGGACGAGCTCCACCAACTCGCGGGCAACCGACGTGGCGTCCAGCTGGCCGTGGGGTTGGAACGCCTTCGCCGACTCACCGACGGGTTCCAGGTCATTGGGCTCTCCGCCACAGTCGGGAACCCCGATGAGATCGGAAAGTTCCTGGCCGGATCCGGAACGCCCACTCGGGTCCTTAACGTCGAGGCCGCCAAGGAAGTCCGTTACTACGTCGAACACCCGGAACCCCTGGAGGACGACTACGAGCTGGCTCGTCTCCTCTACACCTCGCCGGAACAGGCGGCCGTGGTGAACCGGATGGCCGAACAGATCGAGGAGCATGAAGCCAGCCTCATCTTCGTGAACAGCCGCGCCAACGCAGAAGCGCTCGGCTCCAAGTTCAACCTCTTCCTGCCTGGACTGGCGGTCCACCACGGCTCCCTTCCCAAGGAGGAGCGTACCCGCACGGAGGACGACTTCAAATCGGGGAGACTGAAGGGACTCGTGTGTACTTCCACCTTGGAACTAGGTATCGACATCGGGGCGGTGGATTTCGTGATCCAGTACATGTCTCCACGCCAGGTCTCGAGCCTGGTACAACGGGTGGGACGGTCCGGACACGCCCTGGACCGGACCTCCGAGGGCGTCATCCTCGCCCTCTCGGCCGAAGAGGTCCTGGAATCCGTCGCCATCATCGAACGAGCCCGTGAGGGACAGGTGGAACCGATCCTCATCCCCCGAGCCCCGCTTGACGTCCTCGCCCACCAACTCGTGGGCACTTTCCTCGATGCGGGGGGACGTGGAAGTCTGTCAGAGGCGCGAGAGATCGTCCGGGGTTCAGATCCCTACGCTTCAATCGCCGAGGAGGCCATCGAGTCCGTGCTCGACCTGCTTCAAGAGCTTCGCATCGTCAGGGCGGAAGAAGAGGAGTGGGTGGTGACGGGGAGGGGGCGGCGCTACTACTTCGAGAATCTTTCCACCATCCCCGACGAACGGCTTTGGCCCGTGGTGGATCTGAGCACACAGCAGCGCGTGGGTCTTCTGGGCGATGAATTCATGGCGACGAAGGCCCGGGTCGGCCTGAATTTCGTGGTGAAAGGGAGGGCGTGGACAATGGAGAAAGTCGCGGAGGACGGGTTGGTGTACGTGAATCCCGTCGGAGACCCGAGGGCCCTCGTGGCCCGATGGGACGGGGAACTCCTCCCCATTCCCTTCGAGGTGGCCCAGGACGTCGGACGGCTACGGGAGGC
>JAZFPV010000035.1:0-2572 GCA_036444795.1 Thermoplasmata archaeon | reverse complement strand
GTATGGGGTCTCGATTTCCTCCTGTCGGGTCACGGCGAATGGGCTCGATTTCGACAGGCTCGAGCCGCCAATAATGCCGAGGCGGGTGGTCAACGGGCGCTTGAATCCTCCTGTTGATAAAAGGTTTCACGACCCGTGTTGCCTGATGAGGAGGAAGGCCAGAAGCGTCAGGAGGAATGCCACCAGGAATCCCAATAAAGGTCCAATTGGCCCCTGACCGAACACTGAGATGAAGAGGAGTGAAATGGAAAGTAAGGTGACAAGGAAAACAGTGGGCAAGACCAACAGATAGTACCGTTTTCCCTGCCCAACCTCGATGACGGTCATGTCAACGACATCGGGAAATGCTCCCTGAGGGTTCCAGGTCCCATGGAGATGACTCTCATTGAAGATTGATTAGGACGTTCTTCACTCGCGAGTAATGGTAGACGGCGTCCAATCCCTGCTCCCGACCGATGCCACTCTGCTTGTATCCGCCAAAAGGTGTCTGAGGGAAGGTGATCGGGTACTCGTTCACGGAAACGATGCCCGCCTGCAAGCGGGCAGCCATCCGATGGGCCCGGGCCAGATCCCGCGTCCAAATCCCCGCGCACAGGCCGAAATCGGTATCGTTCGCGATCTCGATCGCCTCATCCTCATCCTCGAAGGTTAACACGCTGAGCACAGGCCCGAAAATCTCCTCTTTCGCGATGGTCATGTCGGGGGTCACGTCGGCAAACACCGTGGGCCGGACGAAGTTGCCCTTCGCGAGCACTCCGTCCTCCACTTTTTCGCCCCCCACGAGGAGCGTGGCGCCCTCGTCCTTGCCGATCTCGACATACCGCAGGACTTGCTCCTCTTGCGCCCGGGAGACAACCGGCCCCATCTGGCTGTCTGGGTCCGAACCAGGGCCGACCACCAAAGTTTCCGCCTTCGCCTTGAACTCCTTCAGGAAGGCATCCCGCTCTGCGGCCGGCAGGAGAAGCCGGGACCCCGCCCAGCACATCTGCCCCGCGTTGGCAAAGATCCCTCGAAATGCGCCTCGTCGGGCCCGAGACGCGTCGGCATCCTCCAGGACGATGTTGGGGCATTTCCCTCCCAGTTCCAGTATGACGGGGACGATGTGTTCAGCGGCCGCCCGCATGATGGCCCGACCCGTCTCCACGGATCCCGTGAACGTGATGCTGTCAATTCCCGGGTGGCCGGCCAGCGCCTGCCCCGTCTCTTGTCCCGATCCGGGCACGACATTGAGAACTCCCGCGGGGAGTCCCGCCTCCTGAGCCAGCTCGGCGAGCTTCAGGTTCGTCAGGGGGGCGGCACTCGAGGGCTTCACCACAGCCGTGTTGCCGGCTGCGAGGGCGGGGGCGATCCCTCGGGATCCAAGCACCAACGGGTAATTCCATGGGACGATGTGGGCCGTGACCCCGAGGGGCTCGATCCGCGTGTAGTCGAAACGGGCGCCAGGGACGGGGATGGTCTTCCCCTCGATCTTGTCCGTGAGTCCGGCAAAGTACTCCCAGGTCCACGCGACGTAACCCACGTCCCCGCGGGCTTCCTTGAGGGTCTTTCCGTTGTCGAGGCTCTCCAGGCGGGCCAGGTCATCGGCTCGCTCTCGGATCAGGTCCGCAATCCGTCTCAGGATGCGTCCGCGGGCGGCCCCATCCAGCTGTCCCCACGCCTTCCCGTCTGCGGCCTCTCGGGCGGCGTCGACCGCCGCGTCGACATCGGCCTTGCCTCCCTGGGCCACCTCCGCGATCGGTTCGTTGGTCGCCGGGTCGAGACTCACGAAGGTGGCTTCGCCTTGGCTTTCTTGCCAGGCCCCGTTGATAAAGAGAGAGTAACGGTCGATTCCCATGTCCGTGTTCCCCGTTGGTCTGCTAGACCCGTCTCCTCTTAAACCGTTTGTCGAGGGGAAAAGGAACCCACGAAGGGGCTCGGACCGCATTTACGATTTCGGAAGATTTCGGTTTTGATGGACCGCTGGCTCCAAGCTTAATACCGTCTCCGAGGATGGGAGAACCGTGTTCGAGGTCACGGAACGATCCGGCCTGGCCCGGCGCGGCGTCCTCCGCACGTCCAACGGTCCGATTCGCACACCGAATCTCCTGCATCTCAGAGATGTGGATTCTGAGCAGACACCCTGGCTTCGAGATGTTCTCAATGAAGGGGAGGGATGGGAGGCCTTGGTCACAGACCTTGGTCATGTCCCGGTCGAAGGGGAGGTGCCCTCCTTGTCCAGGCCTCTGTCGCTCGACTCCTTGGAGATGCCAGCGCCGCAGGAAGATGGGCCGGTGGCTTTCCTTCCCGATCCTCGGGCGGCGACCCAGGCGAAGCAAGACATCCTCGCCCTCCAAAACACCGTGGAGTACCTTCGTTTCCCCCGGCGCTTCGCGACCGCGATGTCCGACTTGCGCCAAGAGGCCGGCTACCAGCGGGCGGTATATGCGCCGCTCCTGGCGACCCCGGCCAACCTCCCCCTGCTTATCTACCTCGGGGTCGACCTCGCCGACACGCTGCGTGTCCAGTACGATACCGCCAAGGGTCGGTTCCACACCTTGGACGGGACCCTCCCCGTCGAGGCGTTGGAGGAGTG
>JAZFPV010000034.1:0-41589 GCA_036444795.1 Thermoplasmata archaeon | reverse complement strand
ATGGAACAGGTGGCCTCCTTCGCCAAGGAGTTGGGGCTCACGATTCTCCAAAAGGGCCGCCATGACATCGTCTCGGACGGGCGTTCGACGAAGGTGAACATCACCGGGAATCCCGGCATGAGCGTGGGGGGGACAGGGGATGTCTTGGCTGGTCTGGTGGGGGCCCTCCTGGGGAAAGGAGTGGAGCCCTTCAACGCCGCCCGGATCGCCGCATTCTCCAACGGATTTGCGGGCGATATCGCGTTTCGGGAGCTGAGCTACGGGATGACCGCCACGGACCTCTTGGACCGGATTCCCGCCGTTCTGATCGAGTTCGTTTAGTATCCGGTAACCTCGGCGAGGACGTCCTCCCCGTTGACTGTGACTCGATAGGTCTGCAAAGGAAAGCTGGGTGGCGCCTTCACGACCTCCCCGGTTTTGATGTTGAACTGGCCTCCGCCGTCCGGGCAGGTGACCACCTCGCCGTCCAGAGATCCTCCGTCCAGGCGGGTCCAGTCGTACGTGCACGTGCCGTCCAAGGCGAAAACCTCCTCGGCCTGCCGCACGACGATGTAATCGCAGCCCAGAATCTCGACATAGAGGATCTTGCCCTCCTCCACCTCGGCAAGGGTGCAGAGCTTGACGAGTTCCCCCATGCGGTGGCCGTTAATCCGTCCACATGTTTAAGCGTTCTTAACGCGCCCCGGGCGTGTGCTTGCGGGCAGGCCCCTCAACCCGGTTCGCTCCCCCTGTGGCGCCTCCATAGATTTTTTATACGGACCGCCTCATTGACGCCGCTCCCAAGGGATGGGATACCTTATGGAATCACTCGCAAGGGATGCTCTCGGCTTTGAGTCGGAGGACCTTACCGCTCCGGTCCCTAGCGCCGACGACACGGAAGCGAACGAGGAATTGGAAGAGGTTCTGGCCTCGCTCAAGACCCGCATCAAGATCGTGGGGATCGGAGGCGCCGGCTGCAATACGATCTCTCGCATCGTGGAAGAAGGGGTCACGGGAGGAGAGCTGTACGCCGCCAACACGGACGCCCAGCATCTCCTTCACACGAAGTCCCCGCATAAACTCCTCTTAGGCAAGCGCCTTACGCGCGGCCTCGGGGCCGGCTCGCTTCCGCACGTGGGCAGCCAGGCCGCCAAGGAGGCGGAGGAAGAACTCCGTTCGGCACTGGCCGAGTCGGACATGGTCTTCGTCACGTGCGGGTTGGGGGGCGGCACGGGGACGGGGGCCATCGGGATGGTGGCGCAGGTCGCCCGGGAGATGGGCGCCCTGACCGTGGCCGTGGTCACCATGCCCTTCACCGGGGAAGGTCGCATCCGGGCAGAGAACGCGGAGTGGGGATTGGAGAAGCTGCGAGAGAACGCCGACACGGTTATTGCCATCCCCACCGACCGGCTGTTGGAATTGGTCCCGCGCCTCTCCCTCAACGCCGCCTTCAAGGTGGCCGACGAGGTCCTCATGCGTTCCATCAAGGGCATCACCGAGCTGGTCACGAAGCCCGGCATGGTCAACCTCGACTTCAATGACATCAAGACCATCATGAAGGGCGGAGGAGTCGCCATGATCGGACTCGGGGAGAGCCAGGCGACGGGAGAGGAACGGGCCATCGAGGCCATCGACGAGGCGATCAACTCTCCCCTGCTGGAGGTCGACGTCTCCTCCTCCACGGGCGTCCTGGTGAACGTCGTCGGCGGAGAAGACATGACCGTCTCCGAGGCCGAACGCGTCGCCGAAGAGGTCCAGGCCCGTGTGAGCCCAAACGCCCGCATCATCTGGGGTGCCACCGTGGACCCTGGCCTCCGTCACGTGCTTCGGATTATGCTCGTCGCGACCGGCGTGAAGTCGAAGCAGATCCTGGGCCGCAAGACCGCCCAGGAGGTCAAGGAAAAGTTGGGCATCGATTTCGTGGGGTAGCGCATATGGGGGTCTTCGCCGAAGCCCTCGCCTTTCGCCAGGAGGAGGACGTCCTCGCCGAGACCCCGCTCTCGGTGGACGAGGAGCTGGAGGCGGTTCTTCGGGGCCTCCGAACCACGATCAAGATCGTGGGGATCGGGGGCGCCGGCTGCAATACGATCAACCGAACCGTCCAGGCGGGGGTGGAGGGGGCGGATCTCTACGCCGCCAATACGGATGCCCAGCACTTGCTCCACGTCCGAGCTCCGAACAAGATTCTCCTGGGTCGCCACACGACGCGTGGGCTCGGCGCAGGCGCCCTCCCCCACGTGGGCGAGGAGGCCGCGCGAGAGGCGGAACCCCAGATCCGTGCCCTCATGGAAGGGGCCGACATTGCGTTCGTTACCTGCGGAGAAGGCGGAGGGACCGGCACAGGCGGGGCCCCGGTCGTGGCCCGAGTTGCCAAGGAGATGGGCGCCTTAACCGTGGCCATTTGCACCCTCCCCTTTCGGGCGGAGGGCGTCATCCGGATGGAGAACGCAGAGTGGGGCTTGGAGAAGCTCCGGCGGTATGCGGACACGCTCATCATGATCCCCAACGACCGCCTTCTGGAACTCGTGCCTCGGTTGCCGCTGGCCGCGGCCTTCAAGGTCGCCGACGAGGTTCTCATGCGTTCGATCAAAGGCATCTCCGAGATCGTCACCCGCCCTGGACTCGTGAACCTGGACTTCAACGATATCCGGACGGTCATGGGTGAGGGGGGCGTCGCCATGATGGGGATGGGGGAGAGCCATAGCGAAGAGCGCGCCGAAGAGGCGGTGGAGCAGGCCATCAACTCCCCCCTCCTTGAGGTCGACGTCAGCGGGGCGTCCGCGGCCCTCGTGAACGTCACGGGCGGGATGGACATGAGCGTCTACGAGGCGGAGCGAGTAGCGGAGTACGTCCAGGAGCGAATCAGCCCCGACGCAAGGATTATATGGGGCGCGACGGTTGATAAAAGCCTAGAGCACAGGCTGAGGGTTATGGTGGTCCTCACCGGCGTGGAGAGCCGGCAGATTCTGGGTCGATCCCCGGAAGCCGACCCGCGCGCACCCCTTGTTGACTTTGTGCGCTAGGCTGGTTGAAGGCGGATGGACATCGTAGACCGCGCATGGGAATTCCAAAAGCGCGTCGAGGAGCGGGCCAAGCGGCTGGGCCGAGGGAAGTACGGCCGGGTCCTGCGGATGGCTCGGAAGCCCACCTCGGAAGAATTCAACAAGACCCTCCAGATTACGGGCATCGGCCTCCTGCTGCTGGGGGGCCTCGGCTTCGGCATCTTCCTCATGGCCACGGAGCTCCCGAAGCTGCTGCAGGGCCTGTTCCCGTAGGGGGGAAGGCGTGGGCCTGTTCGACGAAGTCCGTCCGGAGGATGCTCCCAAGGAGGGCAGAGAAGAGCCCCTCATCGTCAAGCACGGCCTCCGTATCGGCCTCCGGGAGGGGGAGGCGAAGGCCATCGTCACCGCCGGGGTGAACGTGGACTACCCCCTCGTGGTGGAGAACGTCGGGAATCGGAACGAGGTGCCGATCCTCAAGGTGGACCTCGTCGCCGGTTCCGACGTCTCGGAGCCCTCGGACTGGATCATCAAGGTGACGGGCGTCGAACCCAAGGTGTGGGATCTCACCTTCACGGGGGTCTATGAGAAGGAGATGACCCTGAAGCAGGGGGCCTCCAAGAACATCACCCTCTCCGTTACTGCCCCCCGCGGCGCCCAGTACGGGGACCGTCTCAACGTCATCGTCACCCTCACATCCCAGGAGGACCCGGCCGTCACGGATGCCATCACCCTCTCCACGGGCACGAAGCAGGCCGTCATGGCCGTAAAGACCTCCATTGGCTACGAGCGGGCCGTGGCAGACTCGATCGCGTCCCGAGCGAAGTCAGGGGATGTGGGGATCTACTCCATCCTCTCCCCAACGACCATGCGAGGGTACGTCTTCGTCGAGGTCTTGAACGCGGAGAAGCTCCAGCAGATGGTCAAGGGCATCCGACGCGCCCGGGGCCTGGTCCAAGGGGACACGAGCCTGGACGAGATCGACCACTTCCTCGAGCCTAAGCCTCTGGTCTCTGGGATGATGGAAGGGAACATCGTCGAGCTCATCTCGGGTCCCTTCAAGGGAGAAAAAGCCCGGGTCATGCACATCGATGAGGCCAAGGAAGAGATTACCGTGGAACTCTTCGAGGCCATGGTCCCCATTCCCGTGACGATCCGGGGGGACCACGTGCGGGTCCTAGAGAAGGAGACGAGCTAAGTGGAGACCATCAACGTCCTCGTAGAGGGCGGCAAGGCCACGGCCGGTCCGCCCCTCGGCCCCGCCCTGGGTCCGCTCGGGATGAACATCCTCCAGGTGGTGGAGGCGGTGAACGAACGGACGGCCGCCTTCGACGGGATGAAAGTCCCTGTAAAGATTCTCGTGGACCCGACCGAGGGCACCTTTGATTTGGAGGTGGGCACCCCCACGACCTCCGCCCTGCTCCTCAAGGCGGCGGGCTTGGAGAAGGGGTCCGGCAATCCTCGGACCGAACCCGTGGGCAACCTCACCCTGGTGCAGGTCGTCGAGGTGGCCCAAATGAAGTTCGACGGAACCCTGGGCGCCGACCTCAAGGGAAAGACCCTCGAAGTCTTGGGATCCTGCGTCTCAATCGGGGTCACCGTAGAGAACAAAGAGCCTCGGGAGATCCAGGCTGAGGTGAAAGAGGGTCTGCACGATCGGCGTTTCCCGGATTGAGATACGGACGTCCTCCAGGGGCTCGCGGCCTTCAGTAGCCGGACGAGGCTCCCCCCCGGGGTGGCCAACCCTCGCCAAAAGCTTATTATCGCCTACTCGCTAGTTCGAGAACCCTGTAGGAGGCGCAGGCCGCAGGGACTACAGAGGGATCGCGTTGGCAGAACAGGGGTTTATCGAAGGCATTCAGAAGGCCTTGGAGCAGGCGAAGCCCCGAAACTTTACCGAGAGCGTCGAGGTCGCCATCAACCTACGGGACGTCGACCTAAGCGTTCCTTCGAATCGCATTGAGGAAGAGATTATCCTTCCAAAGGGCCGAGGCCGCGACGTGAAGGTCGCTGTGTTCGCAAGCGGGGAGATGGCCGTGAAGGCGCGGGATGCGGCCGACGCCATCATCGGCCCGGAGGACATCGAAGCCCTGGCAGAAGACAAGGCTAAGGCCAAGGACCTGGCCCAGAACCACGACTTCTTTGTCGCCGAAGCTCCCCTGATGCCCGCCATAGGTCGGCGCCTCGGGACCGTCTTGGGCCCCCGGGGGAAAATGCCCCGTCCCCTCCCGCCGGGTGGGGATCCCGTCCGGGTCATCCGGAATCTGAAGAGGGGCGTGCGTCTGCGTTCCAAGGACCGCCCCACCTTTCACGCCGCGGTGGGGACCCGGGACATGAAACCCGAGGACCTGGCGGAGAACCTGGAGACGATTCTGAAGCGCGTGGAAGCCCGGCTGCCCAGGGGTCGGATGAACATCGGGTCCGTTTACGTGAAGACGACGATGGGACCTGCCGTGAAGGTGGTCTGATGGCGGAAGCCACGGAGCACCCAAAGGCGGCCGCGGTGCGGGAGCTGGCTGCCTGGCTGACCCAGGCTAGGGTTATCGGCCTTGCCGGCATCGAGGGGATTCCGGCCCCGCAGATGCAACAAATCCGGGCTCGTCTTCGGGGGACGGTTGAATTCCGCATAACCAAGAACCGGCTGCTTCAGCGGGCCCTCGACACGATGGCCCCGGAGAGGTCAGGTATTGCGGGGCTCGAGGGATTTCTCACCGGTCCCACCGCCGTCGTTGCTACGGAGGAGAATCCCTTTCGCCTCTACAAGGATCTCGAGGCCACCAAGATCCAGGCGCCGGCACGAGGCGGAGAGATCGCCCAGGAGGACATCGTGGTCCGGGCGGGCGACACGCCCTTCAAACCGGGCCCGATCGTGGGAGACTTGCAGAAGGCCGGCATCCCGGCCGCCATCGAGCGGGGGAAGGTGGTCATCAAGAAGGACAAGGTCCTCGTCGAGGCGGGCCAGAAAATTCGGCCTGAGGTCGCCCGGGTCCTTACGCGAATGGAGATCCTCCCCCTGACCGTGGGTCTCGACCTGCGAGGGGTCCTCGAGGACGGTCAACTTTACACCCCCGAACACCTCGCCCTAGACGAGGAGGGGTTCCGAAACGACCTTGCCACCGCGGCCTCGCAGGCCTACGGGCTTGCCCTCCGAATGGCGTACCCGACCCGCGAAACGACGCCTGCCCTCTTGGGCCGTGCCCAAGAACGGGCCCTCGCCCTGGCCTTGGCCGCGCAGTATCCCGTGGACGAGGTGCTGCCCCGCCTCCTATCGGAGGCCCATGCCCGGATGACCGCCCTGGCGAGTCACGTCCCCGAGGCCTTGGATGACGAGTTGAAGGCCCGCCTGGGGACGCCCCCAGTGGAGGAGGGACCCTCGGAGGCGGAGACCCCGCCCGAGAAGGCCCCTAAGAAGGAGAAGAAGCAGAAAGAGAAGGAGGAGGGAGCGGACGACGAGGAGGAGGCCGCTGCAGGCCTCAGCTCCCTCTTTGGATGAAGATCGAGGAGGTGAACGTATGGAATACATCTACGGCGCCATGCTCCTCCACGCCGCAGGGCAGGAGGTCAACGAGGCCAACCTGAAGAGTGTCCTGAAGGCGGCGGGCCTGAAGCCCAACGACGCCCGCCTCAAGGCGCTCGCGGCGTCCCTCGAGGACGTCGACATCGAGGAGGCCATCAAAGGGGCCGTCGCCGCCCCCGTGGCCCCTGTGGCCCCCGCGCCCACGCCGGAGGAGAAGAAGCCGAAGGACAAGAAGGAAAAGAAGAAGAAGCAAGAGGAAGAGGTCAGCGAGGAGGAGGCCGCCGCCGGCCTTGGCGCCCTCTTCGGCATGTAGGCCCCCAGGGCCCTCGAGCTTCCTCGTTGGGTAGCGTCAGCCCCGACTGGACCGCAGGACTTTTTCTGACCCCTCGGTTCTGCTCACGGCGGCTCCACATGCACGGTCGTCTCCGCTCCCAGCTCCCGGTTGACGACCCGTTTGACCTCGGTCGCGATGCCGTGCGCCTCTTCGACGGTCAGGTCGCCCCCGACCTGAATGGTAAGGGAGATCGCTCGCTGCGTCCCGTAATCGTGAATCGAGATGTCGTGACACCGGCGTACGCCGGGCACCGCGTGGGTTAGTTCCACAATTCGCCTCAGGACGGCCGGGCTCGGGGCGCGACCCAGGAGTCTTTCTCCGGACGTCCACAGAAGGCTGGCTCCCGTATAGACGATGAACAGGGAGACGAGAATCCCGAAGATGGGATCCAGGATCTGTAGGGACGGCGTCAGGCTGACCAGGTAGATTGCAAGGGCGATGGATGCCGTCAGCAACGCATCGTACCGGTGGTTCCACGCATCCGCGCGGAGGGCGTCGCTGTCCAGCCGCCGGGCGATGGCAAAAGAAAAGCGGGCGAGGAGTTCCTTGACCCCCGCCAACACGGCCAGGACGAGGGCGAGCACCAGGCTCCCCTGCACCGTCGGATCGACCAACTCGAACGCGGATTGAATGACGAGGAGGACGGCGATGAAAATCAGGAAGGCCGCCACGATGACGGCGGCGATCTGTTCCAGTCTCCCGTGGCCGAAAGGGTGCGCTTCATCCGCTTCGAGGCTGGCGTAGCGGAAGGTGAGGAGGATCGTTGCCGAGATCGCCACGTCCCCCAGCCCGTTGAAAGCGTCCGTAAGGACGGCGATGCTCCCCAACGCGGACCACAGGATCAGCTTCGTGGCGAACAGGGAGAGGTTCACCCCAATCGAAACGCCCGACTGGAGGTACCCGTACCGGGCACGTATCTTGGGGTCTTTCGGGTCGCCCAGGTTCGGGAGCAGGTCCACGTTCGTTCTAGGCGCCCGGACCTACATAGAGATGACAGCGCTCAGAGCTTCCGTTCTTCGCTTACTTCTTCATTCGACTCCGACGCTGTTTGGAGTTGAAGCCCGTCGCGCGTTCGAGGAAGGCGTTGTGGGCCCGGATCGTGTCCGCCGCCGTCGCGTCGTCGACTCCTGGGTTCATGCTCATGTCCACGTGCAGCTGGTTACCCTCCACCCAGACCCTCATCTCGTGGATCGCCCCGTGACGAACGAGGAATCCCGCGTTTTCCTTCGAAACAGAGTCGTAACAGTCCTGGAGGATGGTCAGGAGCCCGTCTCCCTCCAGGGTCTTGCCGTGGCCACGCTTGATGCCGTAGGCCCGCATGGAATCGTGGGGCCAAGGCGAGACTCGGGAAAAAGGCTTCGAACGTCTTCAGGCGAGGAACCGATCCAGGTCCACGGACGAACGGCCAAGTTCCTCGATCCGAAGGTACGTGTCCCAATCCTCCCTGCAGGTGCATGTCGGCTCATCGAGCCAATCCTCCCGCTGCAAGGAGTAGTCCTCGACGGCCTGCAAGACCACGGCGTCGCAGTGCCCGCAGTTGTGCGTTCCCCGATGATGGCCGCCTCCCGTGGGTTTCGATAGGATCCGGGATTCCGCCCCGCGAACGGCCTTTAGTACTTCGACCAAAGACCAGAGCCAGGGAGGGCGATACTCGCCCCTTCGGTACAACCGATCCACGAGGGTGTCCCTCTGGACGTTCGTCGGGTTGATGGAGATGGTGTCCGAAAGCCCGTCGATTGCCCGGACGGACGCGATCGTGTCGCGCAGGGCCGCCCGTTCGGAGAGGAAGGGAGGTTTGAACAGAAGGTAGGTCTTCACGGAGACCCCCGCTGTGTGCGCGACTTGGACGGCCTCCTCGTATTGTGCGAACGTGAAATCCTTGCTGACTGTGTGGTCTCGGAGGTAATCGCTGGCCGTCTCGAGGCCGATGGCTACCTCAAAGCGCGGACAGAGGCTGAGGGCCTCCTCTAACAGGGGCGCCCGAACAAGCTGTGGCAGGTTCTCCACCACCACCTTCTGGCAACGATCTCCCAGGTCTCCCAGGATGCGCCTGCGGGCCGCCGCAGGGATCTCACTGGGGTCGAAGAAGTTGCCCGAGTTGTACAACTTCACGACGGGCTGACCCTGATACGCCTCGAGGGCCGCGGCCCACTGCGTCAGGAGATCCTTCTCCGACACGTTGACAAACCCATCGCTCACGTACCCACACATGGAGCAGCCGCTCTTCCGGGCCCAATAGCACCCCTTGGTTCGCAAGATGAGGACAAAGGCGTCCACCACGTTCCCATCGAGAAGCTCTCGTTCCGTCCAGGCGGAGATGTACTGCGTAGGGTCGTGGGGCCGTGTAGCCCGAGTTTCCTCGATGAGGGCAGTCAGCTCCGTCATCCACCGCGCTAGCGGCCGGGCCGTTAAAACCTTCACGCGCGCTGACCCAGACCTCGGAGACCGGCGATTACCCCGACGCCAAGGAGGACGAAAGCGACGAGGGGGAGGGCGAAGAGGACCTCGGGGGCCACCGTGACGAAGACAGGAATCGGGAAGAGGCCGGGTGCGACGAAGAGGATTTGATACACGAGGAACATGAGGACGCCCGCAAGAGCCAGGGCAATGCCCGCGCCGGCTCCTCCCTTTCCACTTGGCCTGCGGTGTGAGATCGCGCGGGAAGATTCCGAAGCCATGTCACCCCCGCCTCCGGCGGGGGAACCTGCGTACGTGTCGCAGTTGTAGCAGTACCAGCGCTCATATTCGGCGATGTAGCTGAGCTCCCCGCCGCAGTTTGTGCAAGCCCCTGGCGATTCCGCTGAAGCGGACTCCGCCGGGAGTTCCACGACGACCTGGCCCGCCTCCCTCCCTCCGCTCGCCGGCTCCGGGGGAGGGGTTGGTACCGCGGCCATTGCCTCGCCGTCGGAGGAGGCGGCCGACTCCTCCTCGAGAGGCTCTTCTCCCTTGAGCAGGAGTCCCTGCCGCCGGATGTACTCGAGGAGTCGAAGGCGAAGCTCGTACTTCATTCCGCCCTCGTCCAGCCCGTACTCCTTAGACCAGCGGATGAGCTGATCCTTGGATGCCAGGTCCATCTCTTCGCGCGAGAAGGGGGCAAAGCCCGTCACGGTTCCTGTCGTTTCCGTCAAGTTTTGCCTCCTGTCCTGTCAGGTGGGTTGCGGGTCTGTCGGAGCGTATACGTTGCAGCGGGTGCAGAAGAGCCGTTCGTACTCGGCAACGAAGAGGAGTTCTCTTCCGCATCTCGGACAGGGCCGATCCGCGAGGTGAGCGCCCTGCTTGTACTCTTGGCAGCCGTAGCAATAGTAGAGACCGTGCTCCGTGACATAGACGAGCACCCTGCCGCATGCGCCGCAGGGAACGATCTCCTCCGGGGCATAGGCCCGGCAGTGATGGCAGTAACTGCGTGCGTAAGGCTCGAGGTAGGTGAGCTCCGCACCGCAGGTGGGGCAACCAGGCATCTCACCGATCTTGTGCTGCCATAGTTCCCTATTTGAGGCTTTGTGGCTTGAAATCAAAATCGGAACCCAGAGGAGGGAAACAGAGGGGCAACTTCTCAAAATCCCTGCCCGCATATACGGCTCTGCTCGGGCGAAACCCCCCGCCCGTCCCCCCTCGGGGGAACCATTTTTTGACGAATGACGAGGGTTCTGGAGCCTTGGAGGAGAAGGAGAGGATCGTTGGCCATCAGGTGAGGCTGACGGGAGCGATCGTGATCGCGGCGGTGATTGTCCTCATGTCCGCCTTGCTCGCCTTCATCACCGTCCCTCCCCACCCCACCGTCCTCCTCCTCGGCATCTTTCTCGCTGTGTTCATCTACTGGGCGGCGCGAACCACCGGAGGCGTACGTTGCCCGCAGGGTGGTCCTCACGAGGAGCGTACTGCTCGGTGCGCGAATTGTGGATTCCAATATGCCCCGGCTGCCAGGAACGCCGTCCGGAGTGGGGATTCGTTCAATCCGGCCGAGTTCTTGATGTGGGAAAACAGGTCCGCCCAGCGTCCGTGGACCCCAATGAGGTGAAGCCGCCGAAGGGATTCGAACCCTTGACCTACGGTTCTCTTGCGCGGTTACAAGACCGTCGCTCTCGCCAGCTGAGCTACGGCGGCGCGGGCCCGAAAGGAGCGGCGGGCGTAAAAGTAATTGTCGGGCTAGGGGCCGGAGACGGATGCTGTCAAATTGGCGACGCGTCACGTATTTCACGGATGCCCCCCGTGTTTCAGCCATGGTATCGGCCAACGTACGCGATGCGTTCCGGCAGTTCACGACGGGCGTGTCTCTTGTGACCACCCGCGGCTCCAGCGGGGACAACGTCATGGCCGCGGAGTGGACCTTCCATGTCTCCTATGATCCTTTTCTCGTGTCCGTACACATCCGTCCGGGGAAGGCGACCTACGAAGCGATTGTAGAGACCCACGAGTTTGGGGTCAACATGGTGCCCGAGGATTTGGTCAACGCCATGTCCTTCGCGGGTCACTTCAGCGGACGGGAGATCGACAAGGTTTCCAGCGACCTGTTCGACACCTACCCCGCCGAGAAGATCGGGGCACCCCTCATTCGGGGTGCCACTCTGAACGCCGAGTGCCGGGTCGTGCAGCAGGTCCCGATGGGAGACCACACGGCCTTCGTCGGTGAGGTCGTCGCCTTCTCGGTGGACAGCTCTCAAGGGCCGGTGGTCCTGCACAAGGGAGCCAGACGCGCGGGCGAAAGGATTGTGCGAGAGCATGTGGTGGCCGTGGCGTCCACTCCATCCACCGTGGCTCCGGGCGACCGTGTTCTCATCGCAGGTGAACTGATGCTGAAGGATTCCGCTTCCATGGACATCGAAGTGACCATCCTCGACCCGCAGCGCGCCGAGCAGACCCGAGGGGAGACAATCACAGAGGCGAACGGCCGTTTCCGGGTCGAACTGCAGATCCCTCGTACCGCACCCCGCGGGGCTTACCGCGTGTTGGCACACCATGAGGGTGTCGACGGCTCAGCCCGTCTGGAAGTCACTGGTTAGGACCTTTCGCCCTGTTGCAAGTTGGATTCTGAGCGAGAAATCCTTATACGGGGGCCCCCGGCATGAATCGTCTCGAGGATCTCTGGGATGACCGTCTACAAGGTCAACCTGACCGTCGACTCGGTCGAGGACTACTTCGGGACTGGCCTCGCCAAGGGGTTCCCTCGGGATTCGAAACGAGGGCCCTCGAGTGGGGAGGGACCCGGTTCTCCTGCGGTGGTCTGGTCGTCCCTCATTCTCGAGCTCATGGAGGTGTTAGAAGATGTGACCCTCCATCCCCCGGCTCGAGACCTCTGTCGGGAGATGGGCTACCACGTTGGGCTGGAGAGTGCCGAGGCCCTGGACCGGGCCCGGGATTCCAGCATGCCTAAGGCGGAGACCCTTCTGGCGATGCCACCCATCCTCGCGGGGACGGGATTCGGGGCGAGCGAGCTTGTGTACGATGACCGGCAGGAACGCCTTGTGTGGACCTTCGATCTGGGGACGGTGATGGGCAAGTCGGGGCGCGAGAACGGGGGGCTAGAAACGCCCGTGTGTGCATTCTTCGAGGGCCTCGCGGCGGGATGGGCCAAGGGGAGCCTGGGGCTGAACCTCCGCATCGCCGAGACGGATTGCCTCGCCCGGGGCGACGACGTGTGCCGTTTCCGGTCGTGGCTTCTTCCAGGCTAGCGTAGCCCTCCAACGATGGCCAATCCGGGCGCCCAAGATACGATTAAATATTGACGAACCGTTTCTCACCACGTGTCAGGGGGCCCGATGCTCCAGCCCTATGAACTCGTTGTCCACAAGGTGCTCCCCACCATTCGGGCCCGCCTCGCGCGGGTCCTTCTCGAGGAGTACAGGATGAAACAGGTGGAGGTCGCCGGCCATCTTGGAGTGACGCAGGCTACGGTCAGTCACTACCACACCCACGCGCGCGGCGAGGACGACGGTGTCCTGTCCCTGTTCCCGGAGATCGAGGGGTTCGTCGTGGATCTGGCACAGGACATCGCGGGGGGACTCTCCCGGCCCGCCCAGGTGGGCCGGATGAGCACCATCTGTTGGCAGATCATGTACACCGACCGATTCTGCAATTACCACCGAAAGATTGCCGACCTGGACAACTGCAACGTGTGCTACGAAGCGGTGCCTCAGTAGCGCGCTCGGCATCCCCGGGTTATGCGTTGCCCCAATTCACCCAGTAGACCTGAGCGTACCCGTCGTCGTAGAGCTTGAGGTAGTGCGTCCCTACGAACTTGGCCTGGGCCGCCGCGGAGAGGGGCAGAGCGGGATCCCAAGGCAAAAGCGTCGCACCCGCGATCAGATCCACATCGAGAACGACAAAGTCAATACGTTCACGCCCGCCCGGGATCGCGACCATCTCAGCACGGGCCCCCTCAAACGTGGGAGCGTGAAGGGGGGCCGACACCGTATCCCATGTGCCGAGGACGCCGACGAAGCCGAAGAGGATGGTGGAGACCCGGTGATCGGTGGCGGTGAGCGTCGGGATACGGGTCCCCGCCCATTGGACCCCTACGAGGGCCTCCGGTCGCGTGCCTTCGAAGTGGTTGGCCAGGGCCTCGCGAGGCGGGATGGCCGTCGCGGCGGCGAGAACGACCAGCCCGACGAGGAGCGGGACGATGATCCGGGTCCCGGTCCTGCGGTGTAGGAGCACCGCGCCCATCCCCGCGTAGGCACCCATGAGGGGTACCATGTACTGGAAGTGTCGGTATGGGACCAGGAACGCGGGAGCAATCCCGCTTCCCACGATCCAGGACAGGGTGAGAGCCAGGAAGGCTCCCGTGATGAAGACGCCTTGCAGGAGGAAGTCGAACGCCTTCCGACCGGGGGCTGCGAGGAGAAGCAGGGGTAGGAAGGCCGCAGCGTAGAGGAGGCCCGGAACCGGGATGGAAATGTTCGTCCCGGGCACCTGAACCAGGGTAACGAAGGCGAGGAGGCCTGCGACGGCGAGGGCAACGCCAAGGAGGACGCGCCAAGATTGACGCGCCGGGGGCCAGCGCGGACGGAACCTCCAGGCGACTCGGGCCCGGAGCCGGGCGAGGGGGTACAGTACAAACGGAAGCGCGAGAAGAAACCCGGCCGTCAGGAAAGGCGAGATGCGCTCGAACCCGAGGAAGAGGCGGAAGGTCTCCGCGTAGGCGACCCAATAGATCACGTTGATGGCGACGAGAAAGGCGAGGAAACCCGTCTCTCTCCGAATCTCCTCCCAACGGGCTCGCCAGACGACCACCCGGAAGAACGCGACGAAGAAGGTCGTCACGATCAGAAAGTAGCTCGAGAGGTGGTGGAGGGGGACGAGCGCGAGGGCGACGGGGATGAGCAGCCCCAGCATTCGGGCGTCCGAGCGGAGTCGGATGAGAAGGAGGAGGCCTGTGACAAAGAGGAGGTCCCCCAAGGCCCCGGGGATGGCGTGGGAAGTCGGGTAGGCATGGGGGCTCAGGACGGCCACGAGGGCCGCGGCCACGAGGGCCGCCCCGTCCCTCTGGGTCACCTCGCGGGTCAGCAGAAAGACGGGGATCACGACGAGAGCGGCCAAGATGGGCACGAGGAGCACGGCAGCGGCCTCGATCGGAATTCCCGTCCACGCGGCCACGGCGTTGAGGATGAACAGTCCGGGGAACTCGGGATAGGTCACGCCCCAGCCTAGGTACGGAGCGGGCAACGGCTGGACCTCGTAGACGGTCCGCGTAAGGCCAAAGTACTCCCCGAAGTCCGCCCCCCAGTAGAGAAACTGGGTCACGGGAATGAGGCGGATGTAGAGGGAGAGGAAGAGCACCGCGAGAAGAGCGAATCCGGTCGACCTACGCACCCCCCCGCATCCGGAGCGGGCGATATTAACCTTGATGCACCAGGAGGGCCATCGTGCGAGAGTCCATGCGGGTCGCCATATTCCACGACTACTTCGACAAGATCGGGGGCGGAGAGAAGGCCATGCTCACCCTGGCCAGGGCCCTCGATGCAGACTTGTTCACCACCAACCTTCGGCCGGACGTTCTGACCCGCCTGGGAGAGCAGCGCGTCCGGATTCACGACCTCGGTCCCCTGGTCCTGACGGCCCCCCTGAAGCAGATTCACGCCTCTGGGCGCTTTCGGCGGGCCCGGATATCCGGGTTTGATGCCTTCGTCTTCTCGGGGAACTGGGCCCACCATGCAGGAGAGCGACACCGTCCGGGCGTCCTGTATTGTTACACCCCGGTGCGGGCCTTTTACGATCGACGCAAGGCCCTTCTCTCGAGCCTCCCGCCCCCCCAGCGACCCTTCTACCGGGCCTGGACCCGGGTCCATGCTAGTCTCGATCGAGCCTCGGTGAACGGTGTCGACCGGATCGTCGCCATCAGCAAGAACGTTCGGCGACGGATACGCACGTATTACGATCGGGAAGCTCCCATCGTGTACCCTCCTGTGGCGACCTCCCAGTTCCGGTTCCGGGAGCTGGGGGATTTCTGGCTTAGCGTGAACCGACTCTATCCGGAGAAGCGGGTCGACCTGCAATTCGAGGTCTTCCGACACCTTCCGGAGGAACGCCTGGTGGTCGTAGGGGGTTGGGCTCCCGGGGACCACAGCGCCCGCTACGTCGCGGCCCTCGACCCGCCCTCCAACGTGACTCTACGGGGCGAAGTCACCGAGGAGGAATTGGTGGACCTCTACGCCCGATGTCGCGGGGTTGTCGCCACGGCCGTCGACGAGGATTTCGGCCTGACGCCCGTCGAAGCGATGGCCTCAGGCAAGGCGGTCCTGGCAACGAACGAGGGGGGCTACCGGGAAAGCGTGCGTCACGGGGCGACGGGATGGCTCCTCCCTCCGGAACCCGAGGCGTTTGTCCGAAAAATCCGAAGCTTGGATGATTCCACGTTGCTCGACCTGCGGAGGGCGGCGGAGAGGCATGCGGAACGGTTTGGAGAGAAGCCATTCGTGACGGCGATGAAGGGGATCTTGGAGGCCGCCGCGCGCGGCGCCAGCTTTTAGTAGTTCCGAGTCCTCGTTTCGGCGGGATGCCGGACCGTTGCCCTCGTTGCCGTGTCGCACTTGAGAATCCCAGCAACCTCGTCTGTCCGAATTGCAACTACGCCCTCCGGTTCCCGGCCGTGGGGAAGGCGGGGGCCGCTCTTCTCGGCATCGGTTTGCTTGCCTTCCTTGTCGCCCTCTTCCTGCCCGAGGAGATTTGGGTCAACATCCTCCTCGCCGGCATCCTCGCCCTCGTCATCGGCCTCGGCGCCCTTGTCACCTCGGGCGTCCTCATCGGCCGAGCCCGCCGCGCCTAGGCACCGTCCGACCGGGACCCCGATGCGAGGAAATCCTCCAACTGGACGACCTGCCGGCTCTCGTCGGAGAAGAGGGAGGCAATGGCCTCTTCCACGAGGCCTATGCGTTGCCGCAGGTAGGGAGAAATCTCGTACTCCTCCGCGATGCGTTTCGAGAGTTCCAAGTACTTTATGACCCCCCTCCTGTGGACGGTCAACGTCAGCTTGCCGCCACATTGGAGACATCTCCCGGCGAGAGGCATGCGTCGGTATTTTGTGTTGCACTTCGTGCACCGGAACCGCTGGGTTGTAAAGGCCCGAAGGTTGCCGATGAGGTCGGGAAGAAAGTGGTGATTCACGATCCGAGCGACCACGTCCTCGGCGTTGACGGCCCGGATCCGATTTGCCAGGGCCAACTGGCCCTCAATCTTGGCGAGCATGTTCCCTTCCGTGTAGGCGGTGTGCAACGGCGCCTCGTCCAGCCGGTCCACCTCGTGGGTAAACCCAAACCCCTCGAACTGGAGGACGGAACCGACCCGCTGCGCCACGGTGTCCACCAAGTCTTCCACCTCGCGGGGGTGCTGCCCCCGCTCGGCGGCCTCGAAGAACTCGAGGGGGTACGCGCCACACGCCTCCAGATTGTAGACCTCACGATCGACTTCTGACGGATCGATGCGGGTACTCAAGACCAACGGGGCGTCCATGAGCCCGCCTCGCTTGTCCGGCAAGAACCCGCGACTGAAGTTGAGGAGGCCGTCCAAGAGGAGGATGACCGAGTCCTCGTCCCCGTCCGCGTCCCGACGCTTGGCTGCATGGAAATAGGGATGTGCGAAGCATACCCGAGCCGGGGTCAGTCCCACGACCCGACCCAGGACCCCGACGGAGGTGTGGGGGGCCAGGCCCATCACGAGATGACCGACGACATCCCCCGGCTTCTCGAACCCGTAGTGAGGTTCCAGTCCGTAGGCAAGGGTGAGGAGATCGTCGACAAACCGCCCGATCTGGACCAGGTGGGTTGCGCAGTCCTCGGAGACGACCAGGTCCTGGGGTCGCAGCTCGAGGAGTTGGTGCTCATCTTCCAGAGTCCGCCCCTTGACATCGAATTCGTACCCGAGCTCCCGAGCCCGCTCGACGGAGAGGCCGACCTCTCCCGGTCGGAAGTGGGTGAGGGGGAGGTTCGTCATGTCGAATCGGCAGGTTCCGTCCTTGAACACGTGGATCTCGTGCTTCGCCCGCAACAGTCCCTTTTCCAGGGCCTCGGGGGTCTTCAGCCGGGAGATCATGCCCTGGACGAGCTTTACGCCCGGCATTCGCCTGAGTCCCAACGCCTGGAGGGCCCGGTTGTAGACCTTCCGGAGGGGGACACTCTCCTCCACGGTTCGGCCCACGGGAACCGTATGACCGCCGCAGGGGCACCTTGATAGGAACCAAGACCGACCGCACTCGGTACATTTCCGAATCCCGACCTCCGCGATGACCCGGTTTCTCTCCAGCGCCTTGTCGAGGAGGCGTTGGGGACCTCCTTGAACGCCGAGGGGGAAGAGGGCGTGGGGAGGGGGCTTCATCAGCCGAGGACGCGCCTTCTCCGGGCGGCCCATGCGCGCTCCAATCCGTGTGGGAGCCCGGGCCCGGTGGGCGATCCCGGAGAGATGCGAGACGTACCCGAGGGGATCTTGCGCCTCCGCGTCCGTCTCGGCCCGAAGCCCGCCATCCACCACATGAAGCCCGAGGCCGAGGAGGAGGGCTCCAGCATGGCGCTCGACCCGAAGGGTGTCGCCTTCCCTGTGGAAGAGAGCGCCCAGGTCCACGAGGGACGCCTGCAGGTCCTCGTCAGCAGGCACCAGGAGGTGGCCCCCGGCCCAACGGCCGCGGTCGGCGAGTCCTGCCCGCAGCTCCCGTAACTCCTGGACGGAGAGCTCGTGCCAGAAGAGGTTGAAACGGGGGTGCATCGGGACGCCGTACTCACGAGACCAAGCCTCCGCCTCCTCGAAGGACGGACGCTGCCAGTTCTCGGGCAGGCGGTCGAGGTGGACCTCGAGCTCAGTCCGATACCAGTCGAGGCCGTAGGCTCCAGGGAGTAGGACATGGTTGTTCTCCAGGAACTCCCCGACGGCCACGAGAAGTTCCCCTAGATCTACCAGGGTCACGACGTCAGGTCGAAGGCGGCGTGCCTCCTCCAGCGTGGACACCTCAGTCAGGCTACCGTCCTTCAGGAGGACCAAGGGCCCTTCGATGGTTGGACAGGGGGAGACGGCTCCCGCCTTCCCGGGCCGCTCGACCTTGATCTGGGTCCCGACGGCAAGGAACTCGTCGACAAGATGCATCGTGGCGGGATGGACCCCAAGCGCCGCGAGTCCTGTCGCCCGCGTACGGCCGTACCGGAGGCGGAAACCGCCCTTCTGGCTCGGGTGGGCCAGCACGGGTCGACCCGCGATGATGTTCTGCATGAAGCTGGGCTCCTTCTCCGTGTCCTCCCCGTCATTCTTTCGCTCCTCGAGGTATCGAGTTAGGAAGTCCCACCCGTCGATCTTTAGATTTCGGACGTGCTTGAGGATCTTGGGTGCCTTGAGGCAGAGCCCCTCGGCAATCACCAGACAGGCGCCACCGCGGATGCGATTCGTCTCTATACGGGGCAGGTCTCGGTGTCCACTGATCTCCTCCTCCTCCGTACCCTCCCCGTTGATCCCGACGGGACAGTGACCCACGACCAACTCGATGTCGTTCCCGGAAGGGGTGTGTTGCAGGTGCTGGAGGCGCCTGTAGACGGGAATCTCCTCCTTGAGGCGTTCCACCTCCTCCTTCGTCGGTCGATAGGCCCCGATCCCGAGCTCTCGTCGGACCACGTCGGCAATGAGGACGCTGAGAGCCTGAGCCGTCCCTCCGGCGGACCGAATCGGACCGGCGTAGAACACGTCCAGGTAGTTGGTGCCGTCCTCGTTCCTCTTGATTCGGACGCCCCCCAGCCCCTCCAGGGGGGCCACCACGACCCCCTCGGTCAGCAGGGCGAGCCCCGCCCGGATCGCGCGTTCAATGCGCTCCTCCACGCTCCGTCCTGGCTCCTGCGCCAGTTCCCGCGCCAGGAGGAGGGAAGTCTCCTCTCGGTCGTGGTGGGCGCTCAACTCCCGGATTCGTTCTCCGACCCCTTCCAGGCCGTATGCTTCCAGGAGGCGTTCCACCCGACTTGGCAGATCTTCCGCCGCGAGGATTTCCACGGTGAGTTCCGGGTCCATTCCCTGGGCACGGGCGCGGCGGGCGATGGCGTAACACGCCTCGGCCTCCTGATTCAGCCCCTCCAGGTAGGCCCTCATTGCCTGGCTTGAGCTAAGGTCAGTCATCCCATCACACAGAAGGGCAGAGGTATGGAGGGAACGCTATAAAGGCTCCTCCGGGGGGTGTCCGCCCCCTTGATATGGAAGGAAGGGCTAGCTCGCAGCGATGGAGCAGGTCACTACGCCCGACGAGTTTCACGAAGCCGTCGTCGACGCGGAGGGACCGGTCCTCGCGCTCTTCCACGCGGTTTGGTGCGGCTACTGCCAGGACTTTCTCCCCCATTTCCGCGGGAAGGAGACAGCCCCGATCAGGAAGGTCGAAGTGAACCTCTCCGAAGAGATCAACCCGTTGTGGGACACGTACCGCATCGACGTGGTGCCCACGCTGATCCTCTTTGAGGGTGGGAATATCCTGGGTCGGGCCGATGGGATCCTCGGGAAGGGCCTCACCGAGGCCAACTTAGAGGACCTCCTGGCCGGGGCCGAGTCAGCGTGAGGGAAGGGCTGACAGCGTTCCACGGACCCGTTGGCCGTCAACGGCAACGGTTCACCCGGTTACCGAAGTAACCAGGGTAGCGCGCCTAGACCAGGGGTCCACGACCCTTGCAGGCCAACCTTCCCACGGGCTCTCGCACCGCAGTACCAGAGGGAACGCAGGCGGGCTTAACTTCCGGGTTCGGGATGGGACCGGGTGTATCCCCGCCGCTATGGCCGTCACACCCTTCCCCATCCGGTATTCGACGGGGCGCCTTAAGGATTGTGGACCTCGCTCACGGGAAGGCCGTCGCCACGAGGAGAAAGAGGGGCGCAAAGATCACGGCCACCTTCCCGACGAGCTTGATCAGGATGTTGAGGGACGGTCCAGCCGTGTCCTTGAACGGATCCCCCACGGTGTCCCCGATGACGGCGGCCTTGTGGGCCTCCCCTCCTTTCCCCCCGTAGAGACCGGATTCGATGAGCTTCTTCGCGTTGTCCCAGGCCCCTCCTGAGTTCGCCATCATCACCGCGAGGAGGAACCCCACGATGAGGGCGCCGAGGAGGAGGCCGGCCAGCGCTTCCCGTCCCAGCGTGAAGCCGATGATCAAGGGGACGAGGAGGACCAGAAGCCCGGGGAGGAACATGGCCCGTAGGGCCCGCTTGGTGACGAGGGAGATGACCGCCTCGTAATCGGGCTTGACCTTCCCCTCCCGGAGTCCGGGGGTCTCGCGGAACTGCTTTCGCACAGCGCGCACCACCTCGAAGGCCCCCCGGCTGACCGCCCGCATCGTCAGCGCGGAAAAGACGAAGGCGAGGAGAGCCCCAATGAGGAGGCCGATGAAGACGTAGACATCGGTGAGCTGCAACGGAATGTGGAAGACGACTACCTCGGTCACGCCTGCCAGAACGAGGAACGTCGCGATCCAGGCAAGCGACGCGAGGGCCGCCGAGGCGATGGCGAACCCCTTCCCGATAGCCGCCGTCGTGTTACCTACGGAGTCGAGTGCCTCCGCCCGTTCTCGGGCCTCGGGTCCCAGTCCGCTCATCTGAGCGATGCCGGCGGCATTGTCGGCGATCGGGCCGTAGGCGTCGGTGGAGAGCAGCATGGCCAAGGTGACCAGCATGCCCACGGCGGCGACCGCGATGCCGTACAGGTCCGCGAGAAGGAAGGCTACTACGGTCGTCCCGGCCACCACGAGGATCGGAGGGACCGTGCTGAGGAACCCCATGGATACCCCCTCAATTACGTTGATGGCGGCGCCGCTCTCGCTCGCGGCGGCGATGCCCCGTACCGGCCCGTACTCGGAGGTGAAGTACTGGGTGGAGAGGCCAATGAGGAAGCCTCCAACCAGGCCCGCCACCAAGGCGAGAAAGGGCCGCAGACCGGCAGGTCCCAGCAGGAATTGGGCGGCGAAGAAGCCTATAAGGATCATGACGGCCGTGCTCACGTACACGCCCAGGTTCAGGGCCGATCGGGCGGCCTTTGCCTCCTGCTCGTACCCCTTCCCCCTCTGTCTGGGGCGCACCACGAGGATGCCCGCGATGGAGGCGACGAGGCCCACGGCACCCATGAGGAGCGGGAAAAGCGCGTAGTCAAGGCCAAGATTGGCGGCGGGCGCGATGGCGAGGACCATGGTGGCCGCCATGGCGGAGACGTAGGACTCGAAGAGGTCGGAGCCCATGCCCGCCACGTCCCCGACGTTGTCCCCGACGTTGTCCGCGATCACCGCGGGATTCCGTGGATCGTCCTCGGGTATGCCTTCCTCGAGCTTCCCCACGAGGTCTGCCCCCACGTCCGCACTCTTCGTGAAGATGCCCCCGCCGACGCGTAGGAAGAGGGCCACGGCACTGGCCCCGAAGGCGTAGGCCAGCCATACCTCCGGTTCCTCGGGGAAGACCGCGAACAGGCTCGTGAGCCCAAATAGGCCAAAGGCCACCGAGACGGACCCCATAACGGCCCCGCCAAAGAAGGCCGTGCGCATCGCCCGCGGGAAGCTCCCGGCGACCAGGTTGGCGGTCCGAACGTTGGCACGGGTGGCGATCCACATCCCCAGGTAGCCAGAACCGAAGGAGGCGGCGGTGCCGAGGGCGAAAGCGAGTCCGAATTCCGGGTGGAAGGTGGGGTACAGCAAGTCCGATTCGATTGGGATGAGGAAGGTAAGAACGAGGACGAGAACCGCGGTAAAGATGAGGAGGGGTGTGAGCTCCCGACGCAGGAACACGCCCGCCCCGTCCTGAATCGCCCGGGCGATTTCCTGCATCCTCTCGTCCCCCGGGGACTCCTTGAGAATGGCCCGAATGAGGAAGGCGGCGAAGACCAAGGTGAGGCCCGCCGCCCCGAGGGCGATGAGGATGATGTGAAACATAACGCACTCTCTCGCGGGGTGTCTCGTGCGCAGGAGGTGTGAGCCGCATATAAACTCGAGGCCGACAGGCTCAGAAGAGCGCAAAAAGGGGGTTCCCTACGAGAAACGCGAGGAGGAACCCCAGCGTCAGCGGGATGAGGAAGGGGATCTGTGGGGTCACCCATACGCGGCGCACCCCGGCAGCTCGAAACGTCTCCAGGTCGGCCTCTTCGGTGGTTGTGCGGGGGACGACCCGGTGGCGCATCCGCCCGTCCTTCATCTCTTGGAGCGTCCAGGCGAACCGGGGGAGCTGGTCCACGGGTGCCTTGTACCCGAGGAGGAGCTGGGGCCACCGACGGTCTCCCCTCGCGAGGTTCCGGACGAGGAAAGCCAGGGGCAACCCGATGAGGAGGAGGGCTCCCCAGAGAAGGGTCGTCATCGCGAAGGGGAACAAGAGCTCGAAGGGGGCCAGGAGGGGGGGCCCGACCGCGAGAACCGGAAAGGGTCCAAGGTCAGGATAGCCCGGGACCAGGATGCCGATGGCCATGAAGGCCTTGGCGTCGGCCCCACCCTTGAGGAGACCGAGGTAGTAGAAAACGTACCCCAGGAGGATGACCGTGAGGATGCCCAGGCCTTGGATGATCAGCGCCTGCTCGGTGGGTCCCTGGCCTGAAAACCCCAAGATAAGGACGAGGACCGCGAGGCCGCTCAGACCGTAGAAGAGGAGGGTGGAGGCGTAAGCGAATCCGCCCCCGCCCCGTTCCCAAAGGACGTCAAGGAAGAGGAGCGCGGGAGGCACAAGGACGAGGAACGGGAGAGGGTCGCTCGTGACCAAGATCAGCTCGACGGCAAGGAGGCCAAGCCCGACGACCGCCATGAGGCCCCAGGGCGCGTCCCCGACCCGTCTCGTGCGCCAGTCAGCGAGGGATGCGAAGGAGAGGAGGAGCACCCCCACCAGGAGGCGGACGAGCGAGAGGAGCACGGGGGGCCGGAGGTCCATCGGCCTACATAAGCTGAACCACCTCGAAGTTCCTTCTGAGCAGGAGGCGGGGTCGCTCTCGAGAACCACCGGCCAAAGCTTTTAACCGGAGGGCCTGCTAGCCGCGCGCCGGGAGCGCCAGATGGCAGCGGAGGTCCTGCAGGCGCGCGGACCCGCGGGCAGCGAGGTTCGCATCGAGCTGAGTCGTGACCTTCGATTTTTCGACATCACCATGATTGGCATCGGGGCCATGATTGGGGCCGGGATTTTCGTTCTGACCGGCTCCGCGGCTCGCGTTGCGGGCCCGGCGGCCCTCATCGCCTTCGCCGTCAACGGCATCGTCACGCTCTTGACGGCGTTCACCTACGCGGAACTCGGCTCGGCCTATTCCCAGGCCGGAGGAGGCTATGTGTGGGCTCGTGAGAGCCTGCCTCCCCCGGTCGGTTTCATCAGCGGGTGGTTCTCTTGGGCCGCCACGCTCATCGCCTGTGCCCTGTACGCGGCGGCATTTGGAAGCTTTCTCGCGTTGGCGCTCGAGGTCCTGGCGGTCGGATCGACCGTTCTCCCCCCGGACATCTCCTTAGGCGGCCTCACGTTCAACCCGCTTACCAAGGGCGTCACGGCCTTCATCGTCATCTTCTTCGTCTTGGTCAACTACATCGGGGCCCAGTCCACGGGCCGGACCGAGAGCGCCATGACCATAGGCAAGATGCTCGTCCTCGGCCTCTTCATCGTCATCGGGATCAGCGCGATGCTGCGGGACCCGACCCTCCCCCAGCGTTTTCTGGTCGACTTCGCCCCCGCAGGAGGCGCGGGCATCCTCCTCGCGATGGGTATCACGTTCATCGCCTTCGAGGGATACGAGATCATCGCGCAGTCCGGGGAGGAGGTAAAGGATCCGAGACGGAACATCCCGAGGGCCATCTTCCTGTCGATCTTCGTGGTCGTCATCTTTTACATCCTCACCTTCGTCGTGGCTCTGGGGGTCATCGAGTGCGCGGTTCCCTCCCAGGCCTATCTGTGTCTGGGCGCTCCCGCAAACCCGGAACTCGCCATGATCCGGGCGGGCGAATCCCTCGCGGGCCCCTTCGGACTCGGCCTCATGCTCGTCGGGGGTTTCCTCGCGACCACCTCGGCGCTCAATGCCACCCTCTATTCCGCCTCACGCGTCAGCTTCGCCATGGGGCGGGACGGGACCCTGCCGCGCGTCCTGGGACGGGTTCACCCCAAGCGGCAGTCACCCGGGAACGCGGTCCTCGTCAGTGGGATCATCATCGTCATTTTTGCCCTCGTCCTTCCCATCGAACAGATCGCCGCGTCGGCGGCCGTGATGTTTCTTCTCCTCTTCGCCATCGCCAACATGAGCCTCATCGCCCTCCGTCGGAAGAGGCCCGACCTCGATCCGGGCTTCCGGGTTCCTCTCTTTCCGTATATCCCGATCGTAGGCATCGTCGCGAACATCGCCCTCGCCCTCTATGTGCTGAACTTCTCTGGCCAAGAAATCGGCGGCGTGAGCTCCGGTCAGGTCGCCTGGTACATCGCAATCCTTTGGCTGAGCATTGGCCTCGCGTATCGCTTCTTCTCCGGAGGACGGACCGAAATCGAGACCCCCCCTGTCGTTCGGCGGGAGATCCTGGAGGTCATCGCCACCCCGGTTCGAAAACGGGTGCGTGCGGGCCGCCGTGTCCTCCTTCCCATCCGGGATCCCAGTAACCTCGCGATGGTCCGCGCCGGCGCCCAGATTGCCAAGGAGAGGGAGTCCGAGCTCCTCCTTCTCCACGTGATCGAGGTTCCTCGCAACATGCCTCCAAAGTCGGTGCGCTTCTCGTACGTGAACGACCGAATTCGCACCCTCCGTCCGGCCGAGCAGGTCGCCCGCGACGTGGGCGTTCCCGTATCCGTCGTCGTCAAGATCACCCACCGGGTCTACGACACGATCCTGGAGGCGGTGGTGCAGGAGGGCGCGGATCTTCTCCTGCTCGGCTGGCGGGGGGAGCGGCCGGCCCGCGGCGGTCGGATCCTGGGCAGCAACATCGATTTCCTGGTTCAGCGGGCCAACGTGGACGTCGTCGTCATGAAGACGGCCGGAATGAAGGAGAAGCTGGAGCGGGTGACCCTCCTGGCGGGTCGCGCCTCCCACGTGAATTACGCGGCCCGGATCGCCGCCCAATTGGCACGCGAGAACGACGCCAGGGTCACCGTGCTCTCCGTGGTTCCCCAGCGGGCCCAGGAGGAGGAGGCCATCGCTCTGGCGCACCGGCTCATGGAGGTGTTTGAGGAGGCGGAGGTCCCCCATGAGCACAAGATCGTCTACTCCGGCTCCGTGTTGAGCGCGGTGGAGCGGGCCGCCCGCGACACCGACCTCCTGGTCATGGGGGCCAGCCCGACCTGGGTGTTGCGGAAGTACGCCTTCGGTCCCTTGGAGGACCGCATCGCGAAGCGCGTCACCACCCCCGTCCTGATGGTGCGCAAGGCCTTGGAGGCCGCTAAACCTGTAGAAACAGAAGCTTGATGTTCTCCTCGTGGAACAGCTCCTGGGCCCGGGAGATGAGCTCGCTCTTGATCTGCTTCATCTGGGCCGGATCCGAGATGTAGGCCCAGAGCTGGTAGCTTACTGCGTTCCCGTGAATTTCCCGGGCGTACACGACAGGTGCGGGATCCTTGAGGATACCCTCCACCCGTTGGGCTGCCTCCGTCAGGAGGGCTTCCACCTTCCGGTGGGGCCGGTCGAAGCTCACCGTAATGTCCACCGTCATCGCGTAGGTCTTGGACCGGCTGAAGTTCGTGATGGTCTCGGCCAGCAGCGCCTTGTTCGGGAGGTTCACCACCTCCCCCCGGAGGTTTTTCACCTTCGTGAGGGTGAGGTTGACCTCCAGGACGTCCGCGACCATGTTCTCTCCGATCTTGATGCGGTCTCCCTCCTGGTAGGGGTCCGCGTTGATGAGGGCGACCCCCGCGAGGGCGTCGCTGATGGCTTCGTACAAGACCAATACACCTGCGAAGCCCCCAATGATCAAGATGAGCCCGATGAGGAGCAACTGATCGGCGGAGAAGTTGACGGAGAGGACGAGGAAGATGATGGCCAGGGCCGCCCCCGCGGAGATTGCGTACTTCGTCGTCGTTCGGAAGAGCTCCAGGACCCGGGGGTTGTACTTGGTCGTTCGAACCTTGAAGTCCGAGAAGAAGGAATCCGCCACCCGCACGGCAATGGCCATGATGACGAAGGTGGCGATGAGTACCGTGAGGAAGGAAGCGCTCAGATACGGTGCGAGGGGCGCCAGAATGAACCGATCGATGAAGTCCGCCACGGTCGAATTCTGCGGGGGGAGCAAGGCCAGGCCGCCGATGATGGCCACCACGATCCCGAACAGGTAGAGGGCGTACCGGACGAGGACCTCCGTGACGGCGAAAGATCGGGCCGGGATGACCTTCTCGGGTTTCTCCTCCAGCTGGCCTCGGAGATAGGTCAGGTAACGACGCACCGCGCCCGGGGCAACGATGGCCGCCATCAAGACGAAGGTGACGAAGAGAATGGAGGGCAGGTGCAGGATGACCTGCATGGTGTAGTCCCGGATCAGGGGGGAGCCGGCCGAAAACGCCACCAGGACCACAGCCAGGCCGAGGAACGTCCATGAGCCGATGAGGACCCGCTTGATGAGCTCCAAGGCTCGACCGTCCAGGTACCGGCTCTCCTGGGCCTTCAGGTACTCGAAGAAGCGGTTCAGGTAGGCGTAGATGTAGAGGAAGGCCACGAAGATGAAGAAGGTGAGGACGAACGCCGGCCAGAACGTCAGGACGAACTGGGTGAGGTCGTCCAGCAGGGTGAGGGGATAGGGCGACACGGCCTCCGGAAGACCCAGAGGCAGTTATATAATCCTTTTTCCACGAGGCGCGGGGGGGATAACAAGGTCAGACAAGGTCCACGGAGAGGGTTTCCACGCTCCCGACGCCCTCCAACCCTCGAATGGCCGATTCCGCCGCTTCCAGGCGTCCCCCCGCGTCTTCCAGGAGGACGACGGCCTCCAGCCCGACGAGGCCAAAGGCCACCGGCTTCTCGACAAGATCCCGCAGATCCTCTCCAAAGAACGCGTGCAAATCCGCCCGGATTGCAGAAATTTCCACGTCGGGCCCCGACGGCATGGCCCGGAAGGTGACGACCACGCGCCCCACTCGATCACCTAGGGACCCTGGAAGCCGCACTTCTTGCAGGCGTAGGGTACGCTCTGATCCCGGCAGCGGACACAGCGTCCGATGGTCGTATCTCCGCATCGGGGGCACCGGAAGATCACGGAGCCCTGCTCCGTCAAGGGACGACCGCAGGTGGTGCATTGGGTCTCGATCCAGGCCAACACCCTTTGTTCTAGCCCCAAGGCGCATAAAAGGGTTCCCGGCCCGTTTCGGGAGGAGAGGATTAAAAGAACGACCCCGATTATGGCTCGCAGCCACCCCACGGCCCGGCGCATCGAAGGCGCCTTGGCCCGACATGACACACCGTAAGGTTTATCCGAGCCTGGAGCGTGAATTGACCCTGCGCACCGCCGCCCCCTGGGCCCGTAGCTCAGCTAGGTTGGACGGCCGGAGGCTGGTCCCTAGAAAGAGCGTCTGGCTTTTAGGCATTGCTCTGGGAGCAATTCCTGGGAGCGATTGCGCTGAAACCAGATGGTCCGGGGTTCGAAATTGCGCCTCGTCCGGAGGCGCAGCGAAAGTCCCCGCGGGCCCGTCGGGCGGCCAGGGGTAGGAGGACACACATGGGCTTTAACGTGATGGAGCACGACATGGTTCCCGAGCATCACCTCCTCTCCGAGAAGGAGGCTGATGGCATCCTGACCGAGCTGCGAGTGGGTCGGGAGCAGCTGCCGAAGATCAAGCGCGCGGACCCCGCCATCCGCTTCCTCGAAGAGGTGGTGGGCGAGCCCATCGCGGAGGGACGTGTCATCAAGGTGATTCGCCTGAGCCCCACGGCGGGGGTGTTCGTGGCCTACCGGGTCGTCGTGGAGAGATAAGCATGCGGGAACTCGTACACGCGTTCTTTCGGGAGCGAAGCATCGTCAACCACCACATTGCCAGCTTCAACGACTTCCTGGCATCGGAGGACAACCTGAACAGCCGGATGCAGGGCATCGTGGACAGCCTTCGGGCCATGGTGGATGACGAGCGACGAGGCATTATCAAACTCGACGAAGATCGGACCGACGGTCGGAAGGTTGAGATTCACTTCGGTCGGCGGACCGACGACAACGGGAGGATTCCTCTCGATGCGAAACCCACCATTCACGTGAAATTGCCGGAAGTCAAGGAGGCCAACGGGGCCTCTCACCCTCTGACCCCCATGGAGGCCCGCCTACGGAACCTGACCTATCAAGCTCCCCTCTACCTGGACTTCACGGTGGTTGAGGACGGCATCGAGCGAGAGCCGGCGCGGGTCTTCATCGGCAACCTTCCGGTGATGGTCAAGACGAAGAAGTGCCGCCTCTACCGGGAGAATCTGGAGGACGGGTACGACCTCCTCGACGAAGAATATCATCGGAAGCTCATAGACCTCCGCGAGGATCCCCACGACCCCGGCGGCTACTTCATTATCGGCGGAACGGAGCGGGTACTCATCTCCTTGGAGGACCTGGCTCCCAACCGCGTTCTCGTCGAATTCAGCATGCGGTACGGCCGCCGGATGGAGGTGGCCAAGGTCTTCTCCCAGCGTGAGGGGTACCGCGCCCTGACCCTGGTGGAGAAGAAGAAGGACAGCATGCTCATGGTCACCGTCCCCACCGCGTCAGGCCAGATTCCTCTGGTCATCCTTCTCAAGGCCTTGGGCATGGACAAGGACGAGGACATCTTCAACGCCATCGTCGCCACGCCCCAGATGGGCAACATCGTCTTTGCGAACCTAGAGGAGGTCCAGAACAAGAAGCTCTACCCGCCCACGGGGATTTTCAGCCAGGAGGACGCGCTCCTTTATCTGGAGAAGAAGTTCGCCACGGGACAGGCCAGGGAATACCGGATCCGCAAGGTGGACTCCATCCTGGACCGCTCCCTCCTCCCCCACTTGGGCGACACGAAGGAAGATCGGTTCAAAAAGTCCCTCTTCCTCGGCCGGATCGCCCGGACCATCCTCGAACTCTCCTTGGACTTGCGGCGCGAAGACGACAAGGATCACTACGCGAACAAGCGTCTCAAGCTGGCGGGGGACCTGATGGAGGACCTCTTCCGGGTCGCCTTCGCGAACCTCATCAAGGACCTAAAATACCAGCTGGAGCGCGGTTACGCCCGGGGCAAGGGCCTGAAGATTTCGGCTGCGATCCGGCCGGACCTCCTGTCGCAGCGGCTCCTGCACGCGCTATCCACGGGAAACTGGGTGGGCGGACGGGCCGGGGTGTCCCAGCTCTTGGATCGGACCTCGCACATGAGCGCCATGAGCCACCTGCGTCGGGTGACCTCGCCCCTGACGCGGAGTCAGCCCCACTTCGAGGCGCGGGACCTTCACCCGACCCAGTGGGGTCGCCTCTGTCCCAACGAGACCCCGGAGGGGCAGAATTGCGGTTTGGTCAAGAATGCCGCCCTTGTCATCGACGTCTCCGAAGGGTTTGACGAGGACACCGTCAAGCTCCTCTTGGCCGATCTGGGGACCCGCCGCGTGGCCGGACAGCAGACCCAGCTCACCCGCGTGTACGTCAACGGAGACCTGGTGGGCCTGCACGAGGAACCGGAGACGCTCGTGGAGGAAATTCGGGGCCGCCGTCGTTCCGGACTCTTGAGCCACGAAGTCAACATCCGCTTCGACCATTCCATGAACGAGATCATCATCAACTGCGACCGAGGCCGAATGCGACGTCCCCTCCTCGTTCTGCGGGAGGGCCGCCCGGTCCTCACCCGGAAGGACTTGGAAGACCTGCGCATCGGGAAGCTCCGCTGGACCGATATCATCGACAACGGGATCGTAGAATGGATCGATGCAGAGGAAGAAGAGGACACCTTCATCTCCCTCTACGGATACGGGGTGCCTCCCGACTGCCCGCACTGTGGACACGCCCTCTCTCGGGGGGACGTGGACTGGCTCAACCCGGGCAGCGAGTCGGTCCTCGTCGAACTGCAGTGTCACTTCTGTAAATCCACGCTGGAGGGGGAGAGCCTCCTCACGAAGGAACACACCCACATGGAAATCGATCCTCTGGTCATCCTTGGGGTCAGTGCGGGTCTGGTTCCCTACGCGGAGCACAACTCCTCGCCCCGGGTCACGATGGGGGCCGGCATGATCAAGCAGTCTCTGGGCCTCGCGGCGTCCAACTACCGCCTGCGGCCCGACACGCGCAGCCACCTCCTCCATTACCCGCAGGCCCCCATGGTTCAGACGGAAGCCATGCACTTCCTCAACTTCAACCGACGGCCCGCCGGCCAGAACTTCATTGTAGCGGTCATGTCCTACCACGGGTGGAACATGGAGGACGCGGTGGTCATCAACAAGGCTTCCGTGGAGCGCGGCCTGGGGCGCTCCAGCTTCATGCGGACCTACAAGGCCGAGGAGCGTCGCTATCCGGGAGGGCAGGAGGACCACTTCGAGACGCCGAGCCCGGACGTCCGTGGGGCCCGCGCGGACTTGGCCTACGCGAGCCTCACGCCGGATGACGGCCTCATCAGCCCGGAGGTTGGGGTGGAGGGGGGCGACGTCCTCATCGGAAAGACCTCTCCCCCACGATTCCTTGAGGAGGAGACGGACTTTCTGACCCCCCAGAAGCGGCGGGAGACGAGCATCACGGTGCGCCATGGCGAGAAGGGCTGGGTCGACAGCGTCATGCTCACCGAGTCGGAGAACGGAAGCAAGCTCGCGAAGGTGACCGTGCGCGACCTTCGCATCCCCGAGTTGGGGGACAAGTTTGCCTCCCGTCACGGCCAGAAGGGCGTGGTCGGCCTCATCGCCCCCCAGGAGGACCTGCCTTTCACGGAGCAGGGCGTGGTCCCGGACCTCCTGATCAACCCCCACGCCATCCCTTCACGGATGACCGTGGCCCACGTCCTGGAGATGATCGGGGGCAAGGTCGGTTCCTCCGAGGGACGCTCGGTGGATGGTACTCCCTTCAGCGGGGAGACGGAGGACGCGCTCCGCGAGGGCTTGTTGAAGAACGGCTTCAAGAGCAACGGGAAGGAGGTCCTCTACGACGGAAAGACGGGCCAGATGATTCCCGCGGAGATTTTCGTCGGGGCCATCTACTACCAGAAGCTCCACCACATGGTCTCCGGGAAGCTCCACGTGCGGAGTCGGGGGCCTGTACAGATCCTCACCCGTCAGCCCACGGAGGGACGGTCTCGGCAGGGCGGCCTCCGCTTCGGAGAGATGGAGCGGGATTGCCTTATCGGGCACGGGGCGGCCATGGTCATCAAGGACCGCCTCCTGGATGAGTCCGACGGCATCCTCCTCTACGTGTGCGGGAACCCCGAATGCGGCCATTTCGCCATGAAGGACCGGAAGGGGAACCTTCGTTGCAACGTCTGCGGGAACAACTCCAACATCTACCCCGTCCAGACCTCCTACGCCTTCAAGCTCTTGGTGGACGAGCTTTTGTCGCTCGGCGTAGCCATGCGTCTCCAGCTGGAGGACCTGCGATGATGCCCACCCCCCTCCACGGGGTCTCGAAGCGGATCCAAGCCCTCCAGTTCGGGCTCCTGAGTCCGGACGAGATCCGCCGGATGAGCGCCACCAAGATCATCACGGCAGACACCTACGACGACGACGGTTTCCCCATCGACATGGGCCTCATGGACCTCCACATGGGCGTCATCGAGCCCGGGCTTCGTTGCAAGACGTGCGGCGGCCGCGTGGACGACTGCCCGGGACACTTCGGCCATATCGACCTTGCGATGCCGGTCATCCACGTGGGATACATCAAGGAAATCAAGGTCCTCCTCCAGTCCACATGTCGCGCCTGCGGCCGGCTCCTGCTCAGCCGCGAGGAGAAGCAGGAGTACTTGGGGGAGATGCGAAAGAGCCAGGCTCTTACGCCAGGTGGCGAGTCCCCGCGCACGCTGGAGATCACGAAACAGGTGGGGCGAGACGCGATGAAGCGTCAGGTGTGCCCCTATTGCAAGGCCGATCAAATGAAGGTCACCCTGGACAAGCCCACGACGTTCCGGGAGGACGGCCACAAACTGACCCCGAAGGAGGTGCGCGAACGGCTGGAACGCATCCCCGACGAGGACCTCCGACCCCTAGGTATCAACCCTGACGTCGCCCGCCCGGAGTGGATGGTCCTGACGGTTCTCTCGGTCCCCCCTGTGACCGTGCGCCCTTCCATCACGCTCGAGTCCGGAGACCGGTCAGAGGACGATCTGACCCACAAGCTGGTGGACGTCCTGAGGATCAATCAACGGTTGCGCGAAAACCGGGACGCGGGGGCGCCTCAGCTCATCGTGGAGGACCTGTGGGAGCTCCTCCAGTATCACGTCACCACCTACTACGACAACCAGACCAGCGGGATTCCCCCAGCACGGCACCGATCCGGTCGCCCTCTCAAAACGCTGGTGCAGCGCCTCAAGGGGAAGGAGGGACGCTTCCGCTCCAACCTGAGCGGGAAGCGGGTCAACTTCTCGGCCCGCACCGTCATCTCCCCGGACCCGCTCATCAGCATCAACGAGGTGGGCATCCCCGTCGAGGCCGCCCGGGAGCTCACCGTCCCCGTCCACGTCCAGGTGTACAACCAAGACATCGTGAAGGAGTGGGTAATTCGGGGCCCCACCCCCACGGGAGAGAAGGGGGAGTACCTCGCCGGGGTCAACTACATCATCCGGCCCGACGGGCGCCGCATCCGGGTCACCGACAAGAACGCGGAGACGGTGGCCGACGCCGTTGAGCTGGGTTACGTCGTGGAACGTCAGTTAGTGGACGGCGACATCGTCCTCTTCAACCGGCAGCCCTCCCTCCACCGCATGAGCATCATGGCCCACGAGGTCCGGGTCATGGGAGGGAAGACCTTCCGCCTGAATCTGGCCGTGTGCCCGCCGTACAACGCAGACTTCGACGGCGACGAGATGAATCTCCACGTCCTCCAGAGCGAGGAGGCCCGGGCCGAGGCGAAGATCCTTATGAAGGTGCAGGAGCACATCCTCTCGCCCCGGTTCGGGGGCCCGGTCATCGGGGCCATTCACGATCACATCACCGGCGCCTTCCTCATGACCTACAAGGATGCGAAGTTCACTCGGGATGAGACCTCATACCTCCTCTCCACGGTGGGGGGCAAGCCCCTTCCCAAACCGGACATGAAGGAGGGCGGGCAGCCATACTGGAGTGGGAAGCTCATCTTTGGGACCATCCTCCCGAAGGACCTCACGGCGACCTTCCGAGCCTCCATCGGCTCCGGTGGGGACGAGGAGGACGCCGTGGTGCGCATCGAGAAGGGGAAGATTCTGGAGGGCGTCATGGACGAGAACGCCATCGGCGCCTTCAAAGGAAAGCTCGTCGACCGGATCACCCGAGATTACGGAACCGAGCGGGCCCGTCAGTTCATCGACGAGGCCACGCGATTCGCCATCGCGACGATCATGCTCCGGGGCTTCACGACGGGGATCGACGACGAGGACATCCCCCAGGAGGCGAAGGACGAGATCGCCGAGGTCCTCGAGCGGGCGATGGCGGAGGTAACCGGCCTGGTGGAGGCCTACAAGGCGGGCGAACTGGAGCAGATGCCCGGTCGTTCCCTGGAGGAAACGCTCGAGGTGGAGGCCATGAAGAAGCTCGGTCGGTCGCGAGACGACGCGGGTCGGATCGCCTCCCGGCACCTGGGATTGGAGAACAGCGCCGTCATCATGGCAAGAAGCGGCGCCCGCGGGTCCATGCTGAACCTGAGCCAGATGGCAGGCAGCATCGGTCAGCAGGCCGTCCGCGGCGAGCGGCTCTCCCGAGGCTACTGGAAACGCACGCTGCCCCACTTCCAACCGGAGGACCTGGGCGCCGAGGCGAAGGGCTTTGTGCGCTCTTCTTACAAGAGCGGCCTCAATCCGACGGAATACTTCTTCCACAGCATGGGCGGGCGGGAAGGACTGGTCGACACGGCTGTCCGTACCTCCCGGTCGGGGTACATGCAGCGGCGCCTGATCAACGCCCTGGAGGACCTCAAGGTCATGGAGGACCTCACGGTCCGGAATACGGCTCAGACGATTATCCAGTTCCGATTTGGGGAGGACGGGATCGACCCCATGCGGAGCATCGGCGGGGAAGCCGTCGACCTGGATGACATCCTAGTCGAAGTGCTGGGTCCAGAGGCCATCGCCAAGTCCGGTGGGGACGGGTACAAGGTCGCCGGCTACGGAGCCCGGGAGAAGGACATGGCGGTGGAGGTCGAGGACGAATCGGTCGCCCTGAGCGACGACGCGGAGGACTAAGATGGCGAGGAAAGACACGATCGACGCCCTGCGGCGCCGGAAGGTGGGGGCCAAGACCGCGGCCCTTCTCGTGGACGCCGGCTACACCATGGCGTCCCTGAAGAAGGCGAAGCTCAAGGACCTGGAGAAGGTGGTGCCCCAGGACGACGCCATCCGGGCGTTGAAGCGCCTGGGCATCAAGGTAGAAGCACCGCCGCCGAAGAAGGCCACGCCTAAGGAGAAGGCTTCTCCCACGAAGAAGGGGACGCCCAAGAAGAAAGCCCCTGCCACGAAGGCACCCAAGAAACCCGCGGCCAAGAAGTCGGCCCAGAAGAAAACGGCAAGGAAGCCCGCAAAGAAAGCCGCCAAGAAGAAGCCCGGACCCCGCCCCACCGTCCCCTCGAAGGTGCCGGAACCGTCCGCCTGGGAGAAGCGCATCATGAGAATCCTCCAGGCCAAGGAGCGAGACCTGCCCTCTTCCCTCATTGGGAACCTGGCTGTCCGGGCGGAAAAGCTCAAGCTGAAGAACCCGGATTTGGAGAAGGTCGTGGAGTCCCTCTGGGATCACTACGGCACCCATCTCGTCGATCCCAACGAATCGGTGGGCATCGTCTCAGCCCAGTCCATCGGCGAACCCGGGACCCAGATGACGATGCGAACGTTTCACTATGCGGGGGTCGCGGAGATGAACGTCACCCTCGGGCTCCCCCGCCTCATCGAGATCGTGGATGCGCGCCGGGTGCCTTCCACCCCCGTGATGGAGGTCTTCGTGAGCGATGGAGCGGACGACCTCGACCGCATGCGGCAGCACGCCGCGGAGATTGAGATGACCCACCTGGAGGACATCGCCGACATTGAGACGGACATCCTCAACAATCGTGTCGTGGTCTATCCCAGCGAGGCGAAGATGCGGAGCCGGGGGGTCACGTGGAAAGACCTGGATCAGACGCTCTCCAAGATGCGGCGAGAGAAGGTCAAGCGGGTCGAGGGCAAGAAAGGACGAAAGGTGAAGGCATACATCATGGATTCGGACCAGGTCTCCTACAAACGACTTCAGAAGAACCTGGAGACCGTAAAGACCTCCAAGATCAAGGGTATCGACGGCGTCAAGCGCGCGATTATCCGTCGGCTTGGCGACGAGTACGTCATCTATACGGAGGGCTCCAACCTGGCTGCGGCCTTGGATCTTCCCTACGTAGACCAGGTCCGGACAAATTCCAACAACATCACCGAGATCTTTGAAGTTCTTGGGGTCGAGGCGGCCCGAAACGCCATCGTGCGCGAGGCCGCGAGCACCCTGGCCGAGCAAGGGCTCACCGTCGACATCCGCCACATCATGCTCGTCTCGGACATGATGACGAACGGCGGGGACGTGAAGGCCATCGGGCGTCACGGCATCTCAGGGCGCAAATCCAGTGTGTTGGCCCGGGCCGCGTTCGAGATCACCTCGCACCATCTTCTCCACGCCGCGGTGACAGGAGAAGTCGACTACCTGGACGGGGTGGCGGAGAACGTCATCGTCGGGCAGCCGGTTACCCTGGGTACCGGGGCGGTGAACCTGGTCTACCGGACACCGACCAAGGAAGGGTAGGCCATGGCGGATTTCGCCGGTTCTCTCCGTCTGGCCATCGAGACCGGCCAGGTGGTTCTGGGCCTCCATCAGGTGCGCCGGGCCCTCCAGTCCGACCAAGCTCGCCTCGTTATCAGGGCAAGCAACTGTCCCGATGAGTTTTTAGAGCCACCCGAAGAGGTGCCGATCGAGGAGTTCCAGGGAAGCAACGTGGAACTGGGGGCGGCCTGCGGGAAGCCGTTCTCGGTCTCCGCTGTGGCCGTCCTAGACCCCGGCAAATCGAAGATCTTGAAACGGTAGGTGACAGGATGGCGGCCATCACCTTTACGGGGGACACCCTACGGCAGATGTCCCTTTTTCAGGACTTTACCCGGATTCCCGCGATTGACTGCCTGGAGTCCGAGGCGAAGATCCTCTTCGTGGTCAAGGAAGGGGAGATCGGCCCGGCGGTGGGTAAGGGCGGCGAAAACGTGAACAGGCTCCGGCAGGTCCTCCACAAGGAGGTCCAAGTGGTGGAGCACAGCGAGGACCCCTCCCGATTCATCAAGAACATCTTCCGTAACTACGGCGTGCGGGAGGTGATTTTCGAGGATCGCGGCGAGACCACACACGCCTCGGTCCAGGTGGATCCGTTGCGGAAGGGCCGCGCCATCGGGAAGGAGGGAAGCAATCTCCGCCTCGCGCGGGAGCTCATCAGCCGGCACCACGACGTCCATAGTGTCGTCATCGCCTGACGGCGCGAGACCCACGACCTCGGTTGCAGCCATGAAGGCGGGGCAGATTCAGGAGATTCTGCGTGAGATGGGGATCCGCCCCTCCAAACGCTGGGGGCAGCACTTTCTCTTGTCTGAGGCCGTTGCCGAGGAGATCGTTGCTCTGGGCGAGATCGAGACAGAAGAAACTGTCTTGGAAGTGGGGCCGGGACTGGGCATTCTCACGGAGGCCTTGCTCCAGCGGACACAGAACCTCTTGGCCGTTGAGAAGGATCCCCTCCTGGCCGACTACCTCCGGAAGCGGTTCCCTCACCTCGAGCTCCTGGTCGGAGATGTGCTCCAGGTCGCCTTGCCTCGATATGACAAGGTGGTGAGCAACCTACCCTTCGAGATCTCCTCTCCCTTTCTGGGGCGCCTCCTTGCTGCTCCCTTTCAACGCGCCGTCCTGACCGTCCAGCGGGAGTTTGCCGAGCGCATGGTCGCAGGGCCCGGCACGAAAGCCTATTCGCGGTTGGCCGTCAAGCTCCACTATCGGGCGAAGGCTCAGATGCGGAGGACGATTCCTCGCTCTGCCTTCTGGCCGGCCCCCGAAGTCGACGCGGCCGTGGTGCAGATTGACACCAGAGACCCTCCCTTTCTGGTCGACCGGGAAGCCTACTTCCGGGTCGTTGACGCCCTCTTCCTCCACCGGCGCAAGATGGCGCTTAATGCCCTCCGCCTCTCCGCCTCGTCCTTGGGCCGGCCGGAAGCTGCCATCGAGAAAGCCCTCCGGGGCGACCCCCGAGCCCGGAAGCGGGCCGACGGGATGTTGCCCGAGGAGATGGCCGAAGTCACACGCCGGATTTTTCCTTCGAAAGATTAAAGCTGTGCCACAGTGAATGTTGTTCACCGATGGTCCGGAAGGAGGAGCCCACCGAACTGCAGCAGGCCGAATGGCGTTATCAGAATCTGATCGAGAAGCGAGACCGCTTCAATGCCGATGCCCGTGTCGTCCGGGAGGAGCGCGATCTCCTCAACAAGAAGAAAGGGGTCGTCCGACAACAGGCGAAGGCGATTCAGGACCGACGGTCTCGGGTTCTCAAGGAGGTCCGCGAGCACAAGGGGAGACGGAACGACCTCCAGCGGCGCGCCAAAGATCTCATCGAGATCAAGCAGAAACTGCGCGGTCGGATGAAGGGAGGCGTCCAAGCCGAGGTCCGAAACCGCCGGAATCAGGTGGCCAAGCTGGAGACGCAACAGGAGACCCAAACCCTCAGCCTCCCCGAGGAGGCCCGGCTGCTCGAGGAAATTCGAAGGGCGCGCGAGGAGCTCGCCGAGCTGGAGGCCTTGGCACGAGAACACGAGTCCGTCCTGCATGAGGTCGGAGAGCTCGACGTCGCCATCGACGATCACTTCCAGCGGGCCGAGACCGAGCACAGAGAGGTGGTCGACCAGTCCGCTCAGGCCCAAGCCTTGCGGGGCGAGCTGGACGAGAAGCTCGCGGCGGGCGCCATCCTGGCCGCGGAGGCCAACCGCCTTCATGAGCTCTTCCTGAAGGTTCGGGAGAGGGCGGACCGCTACCACGAACGCGCCATGGAGATGCGGAAGGAGGTCATCTCGGTCAGGCGCTCGCGACGCCAGGAGCACACCGAAGGCAGGGCCCTGCTCAAGGCGCAGAAAGCCGTGGTGCGTGAGGCGCTGGAGGACGAGGCGAAGCTGGACGAAGCGCTCAAGGAGGCCCTTGCCACCCTCAAGAAGGGGGGCAAATTGGAGCTTTAGTCATGAAGGCCGTGGTTCTGGCGGGCGGGTACGGCACGAGACTCCGGCCTCTGACCGAGACAGTGCCGAAGCCTCTGTTGCCTGTGGCCGGGGAGCCCTGCATCGATTACGTGCTCCGCTCGCTGGCCTCGGCAGGCTTTCGCGAAATCATTGTCGCGACGAGCTACATGTCAGATCGGGTCATCAAACGGATCGGGGACGGTCACGATTACGATGCCTCCATCCTCTATTCCTTCGAGGCCGCTCCGGCAGGGACCGCCGGGGCGGTGAAGAATCTCGAAGACTTCGTAGACGAGACCTTCGTGGTTGCCAGCGGCGATGTCCTGGCGGATGTCAACCTGAAGAAACTCTACGAAGGGCACGCCGAGCGAGGAGCGGTCGCCACCATGGCGCTCACCCGGGCCGAGGACACGCGCCAGTTCGGCGTGGTCGAGGTGGACGCGGACGGGCGTCTCGTCCGATTCCAGGAGAAGCCCACTCCCGAGGAGGCCTTCTCCAACCTGATCAACGCGGGCATCTACGTCTTCGAGCCTGAAGTCCTCACGTTCGTGCCTAGGGGCAAAACCTTCGACTTCTCGAAGGACCTCTTTCCCCTCCTGCTGGAGAAAGAGGAAGCGCTCTACGGCCTGGAGCTGGAGGGCCTCTGGATGGACATCGGCCGGCCCGAGGACCTCTTGCAAGCGAGCCTGGAGGTCATTCGGCGGACGGGGACGGAGGCGGCCCTAAAGGGCGTGAAGAGCGAGGGGCCGGTTCTCGTCTCCCCGGACGCGCGGATCAGCGAAGGGGTCGAAATCCAGGGCCCCAGCTACGTCGGTGGGGGGGCCACCCTATCGAAAGGCGTCCGCGTGTCCCGGTCGTGCGTGTACGACGGAGTCTTCCTGGATCGGAACGTGGACCTCCAGGACTCCATCGTGATGGAGGGGAGCCTCATCGGTTGGCGGAGCCGCGTGCGAGGGAGCATCCTAGCGACCGCCTGCAGGGTGGATGAGGACGTCGAAATCATCGACAGCGTCCTCGGGGACGAGATGCACGTTCGGGCCCACTCCCGGCTCGAAGGCGCTAGCCTGGCGCCTCCGGCGGAGTGAGCCGGCCCTCGCGGGAGACGACCGCACCGTCTTTGATGACGGTGTTCGCGAGGTTCCGGGCGATGCCGTAGGGAATTTCTGGGACTTCCTTGGCTTCGAGAACCAACAAATCTCCCCGCTTGCCCGGTTCCAAGGAGCCCACTTCGTCGGCGAGACCAATCGCCCACGCCGCGTTCCACGTCGCCGCGGAGACCGCCTCTTCCGGGCGCATCCTCAGGCGGTAGCACGCGAGGGAGATCACGAAGAGCATGGACTCGATCCAGGCGTTCGGGGAGAGGTCAGTGCCGAGCGCCACCGCCACGCCGGCCTCGACCATCCGTCGCGCGTCGGCGTAAGGCAGGTCGAACAAGCTGAAGGATGTGCCGGGAAGGACCACAGCCAACGTTCCACTCTCGGCCAACGCGTTGAGTCCCCTTTCCCCGGCGAAGAGGAGGTGGTCGGCCGATACGGCCCGCACGTCCCCTGCCAGTTCGGCCCCTCCCGAGGCGGTCAACTCGTCGGCGTGCACCTTCGAGGGTAGGCCCGCTTCCTGTCCGGCCAGGAGGATGCGACGTCCCTGTTCGGGACTGAAAAACCCGCCCTCCACGAAGACGTCGCAGAAGCGCGCGAGTCCCTGGTCGACCGCAGCGGGGATGAGATTGTCCACAAGGATGTCCACGTACCCCTCGACGTCCGAGGCGAACTCAGGGGGAATCGCGTGGGCCCCCAGGAACGTTGGCACGACGGTGGCCGGGACCCTTTCGTTCAATCGCCCGATGGCCGCGAGGATCTTGGTCTCCGATTTCCCGTCCAGACCATACCCCGACTTGACCTCCGCCGTGGTGGTCCCGTGGGCGATCATCCTGCGGAGTCGAGGTAACGTTTCCTCGACGATCTCGTTCTCCGAGGCGGCCCGCACCGCCCGAACGGTTCGGAGAATGCCCCCGCCCGCCTGTGCGATTTCCCGGTAGGATTTCCCCTTCAATCGATCCGAAAGCTCCCCCGCACGGGACCCGACGAAGGCGGCGTGGGTGTGGGCATCCACCATACCTGGGAGGACCAGACGGCCTCGGGCGTTCAGGACGTCCACGCCGCGCGCCTCGCGCTTGACTTCAACTTCTGGGCCTACCGCGGAGACGATCCCGCTCTCGATGAGGATCGCCGCGCCGTCCTGAACCCCGAGGTCAAGGAGGTCCTTCCCTCGCCTCGGCCGGCGATAGCCGCCCAGGGTCAGGAGGTGTCCGATGTTCCGAACGAGGAGGTCCCCCCCCTTCCCGGTCCCTGAGGTCGCTTCAGGATCTGCGCTCAAGCTGGACTCCCGTGGGGACCGTAGAGACCGCAAAGGCGCTCCCCCCCGCGCTTTTGAGGGCCCGTGTCACCCCAAGTGGGTCGTTCGTCAGGGCGATCATGCTGCCCCCCCCGCCTGCGCCCGTCAGCTTTGCTCCGAAGGAGAGCGGGATACTGGCCGCCACGAGCTTGTCCAAGGCGACATGGCCCACCCCGAGTGTGTTCAGGAGGCGGTGATTCTCTAGCATCAGCTCACCTCCCCGTTCCAGGTCGCCCCGCCGAAGGGCCTCGACGCCTTCCAACGCGATCTCGCCAATGCGCTCCACCGCCCTGCGGGCCCCCGGCTGGGTCTCCACGCGTCTCTTGACCTGGGCCACGAGAGGGCCGGTCGCCGCCTCGATCCCCGTGGTTCCCACCACGAACGTCATTTCCGGCAGGGGGGAGCCGTGCAGGTTCCAGCGGGTCGCACCCTTCTCGATCCTCCACAGGAAGTTCTCCTCCCGCTGCTTGAGCAGGAGAATGCCCCCACCATGGGTGGCCGTCGTCGTGTCGATGGGACTCGCCCGGCCTTGAACGGCGTGCTCGACCTCGAACCCCGTTCGGGCGATTTCCTCCTCGTGTAAGCGCCCCCGCGCACCTTGAAGGCAGGCAAGAAGGCCGACGGTCACCGCCGCGGAAGATCCCATTCCCGCGGCCATCGGAATGTCAGAC
>JAZFPV010000033.1:0-2282 GCA_036444795.1 Thermoplasmata archaeon | reverse complement strand
TTCGCGGCTATGTTCCGGTTCTTCAAGCCGCTGATGCGAAGCCCCGAGAAGGGAGCCGAGACGGTCCTGTACGCGGCCACGGCCCCCGAGATGGAAGGTGTGACCGGAGAGTACCTGGTCGACCGGGAATCGAGGCCATCCTCACGACGTTCCTACGATGAGGGACTTGCGAGGCAGCTCTGGGATGTAAGCGCAGAGTTGACGAGTCTCGACGGTGCTCCGAATCCTGCCTAATCCTAAACTTTCCGTTACCCTGCGGTACGTCATCTTCCTCGACCCAGAGTAGAGGCCGACGGGTGTGAAGGCGGCGCTCGATCGCGATAAGGTCACAAGAAGGGAGACGGCCAATGGACCGACTTCTCTGAGCAGGACGCTAGGCGTAATGATAGACTCCGATTGGTGGGTCCACGTCAGAGAGAGCCACGTCGGTCCTTCTCTGTTGGACTACCCTTAGATAGCTCAGGGTCCTCCCGCAGGCGGCGCGGCCGTGGTCTAGCGGTCAGGACAGAGGCCCCCCAAGCCTCTAACCCGGGTTCAAATCCCGGCGGCCGCATACCCAATAAAACGCCGAATCCTTATCTCGCAGAGGTGCCTCCGCTTCTCGTGGAATCCTTCGGGACGCTGACCTGGCAGCTTGCCGGTTCGGCCCTCGTGGCGGTGATGGGTGTGCTCCTCATCGCCGCTGCCTTCAGCCCGGACAGCCCCGCCCCTTTCCCAGCCATCTTGGGAGTGGGAGTGTTGAGCCTGGTGGGCGCAGGGATCTTATTGCGGTTCCACCTCGCGTACATGCGGAAGGTGGCAGAGAGTTAGAGGCCCGCCTCGAGCAGGGTGGAGACTCGGGTTCCCCTTGCTTTATAACACCCGCGAGGTTGGTGCCGGACCGCCGTGCAGGAGACGAGGTGGTACAACCTCACAATCGAGGAGTCCCTTCATCGCGCGGATTCCTCGCCTTTAGGCCTCTCGGGGCGAGAGGCCGAGCGGAGATTGGAGCGGTACGGTCCGAACGAACTGCGGGCCATCGGGGGCATCTCTCCCCTTCGCATTTTCCTGGCCCAGTTCCGTAGCCCTCTCATCATTGTGCTCATCGCCGCGGCCGCCATCTCCGGAGCCATCGGGCAGCTGCTGGACGCAGCGGTCATCCTTGCCATCGTGATCGTGAGCTCCATCTTCGGCTTTGTGCAGGAGTATCGGGCCGAGAGGGCCATCGAAGCCCTCCGCGAACTGACCGCGCCCGTAGCCAATGTCATCCGAGAGGGGGAGCGTCTCTCCATCTCGTCGACCGAGCTGGTTCCTGGGGATGTCGTTCTTCTCGAAGTCGGAGGCAAGGTCCCCGCCGACCTTCGCTTGCTGGAAGCCACGAACCTCGAAATGAACGAGGCCTCTCTGACGGGAGAGTCCTTCTCGGTGACCAAGCGGACGGACGCCCTAGAGGGGGATGTGTACCTCGGCGACCGTACCAACATGGGTTTCATGGGAACCACTGTGGAGCGCGGACGGGGCCAAGCCCTGGTCGCCGCGACGGGCATGGAGACGGAGTTGGGGAAGATCGCAGACCTGGTCCAGGCGGAGCCCCACGAGGAGACCCCACTCCAACGTCGCCTAGGCCGCTTGGCCACGCAGATCGGGATTGGTGTCCTCGCCGTGGCCATCATCGTCTTCCTCGTCGGGCTCAGTCGTTCCGTGGAGATCGTGCTCATGTTCCTCACGGCCGTCTCTCTCGCCGTGGCGGCGATCCCTGAGGGGCTTCCCGCCGTCGTGACGATCACCTTGGCCCTAGGGCTTCAGCGCATGGCCAGACGCCACGCCCTGATCAAGCGTCTTCCCGCCGCCGAGACGCTGGGGAGCGCCACAATCATCGCGTCCGACAAGACGGGGACCCTCACACGCGGCGAGATGAACGTCCGGCGCATCGTCACGGCCCAGGCGGATTACGAAGTTGTCGGGCCCGGATTTGTTCCCCAGGGCGAGTTCTTTCGCGAAGGGGAGGAGATGGACCCGCTGGGGGACCCTACGATGTCTCTCCTCCTGCGCGCCTCGATGCTCAACAACGACGCGAGCCTCGGCCGGGAGAACGGGACGTGGACGATCCTGGGAGACACCACGGAGGGAACCCTCCTCGTCGCCGGGGCTCGGGCCGGACTGGACAAGGAGGCCCTCGACAGGGAGGAGCCTCGAGTGGGCGAGATTGGGTTCGACTCCGACCGCAAGCTCATGACGACGATTCACCGCGGGGAGCGACTGATCGCCTACGTGAAGGGGGCCCCCGAGGTCCTTCTCGACCG
>JAZFPV010000032.1:0-2499 GCA_036444795.1 Thermoplasmata archaeon | reverse complement strand
TGTGCCGAAGACCTGTGGGATTAAAAGGAGTCGGGGTCAGGGGGACGCAAGCGACCTTTGGTCGGCCCGACTACCCGGTATACGGACAGGGATAAACCCTGTAGGGACAGCCCTTGTGGCCGTCCGGCCTTTTGAACAGCGACCTACCCTTGCATTTTGCCGCCGGTTCCATATCTTAAGGTAAAGAACAATTTAGCAATGTCTTCTTATCTCCCATGGAGGAACGAATGAGTTCGATAGATGTCGATAAGGTCATGGAGGCCCTGAGCCATGTGAACGACCCGGAGCTCCACCGGGACCTCGTGAGCCTCAACATGGTCAAAGACGTCCGGGTCGATGGCTCCGATGTGGCCCTCACGGTGGAGCTTACGACTCCGGCCTGCCCCATGAAGTCGGAGATTAAGAACCGGGTGGAGACGGCTCTGACGGAGGCGGGCGCGAGCGCCGTCGATCTCAGCTGGGACGCCCGAGTCCCACAGGCCCGAGGCTCCAGCGAGATGCCGACCATCGAGGGTATCAGGAACATTATCGCCGTGGCCAGCGGAAAGGGCGGGGTGGGCAAGTCCACGACGGCGGTGAACCTCACCTTGGCCCTGGCCCAAACGGGGGCGAAGATGGGCCTGCTCGACGCCGACGTCTACGGCCCCAGCATCCCGACCCTCATGAAGCTCGAACACGCACCGCAGGTAAAAAGCCAGGACGATAAGATTATTCCGCTCGAGAGCTACGGCGTTAAGACAATTTCGATGGGCTTCCTGACGACCAAGGACACCCCCGTCATCTGGCGCGGGCCGATGATCCACAAGATCATTCAGCAGTTCATCCGTAACGTCCAGTGGGGTGAGCTCGACTACCTCGTGATGGACCTGCCTCCGGGCACGGGCGACACCCAGCTCACGCTCGTCCAGACGGTTCCCATCGCCGGGGCGGTCATCGTCACCACCCCCCAGGAGCTCTCGCTCATGGACGCCCGCAAAGGGCTTATCATGTTCGAGCGTGTAGAGGTGCCTGTCTTGGGGATTGTCGAAAACATGAGCTATTTCTCGTGCCCCCACTGCGACGAGCGTACCGACATCTTCGCGACCGGCGGAGGCAAGAGCTGCGCCGAGGAGCTGGGGGTGGACCTGCTTGCCGAGATTCCCCTTGTCCCGGCCATACGGGAGTGCGGGGATTTGGGGACGCCCATCGTTGTTGCCCAGCCCGATAGCGAGGCGACCCAAATCTACAACGAGTTGGCCGGCAAGGTCGCGGCCAAGCTAAGCGTCCTGGCGCTCACCAAAATAGATCTGCCCGTCATCCAGTAAGCTTAATATTGAGGGATGCAACGCAAGGGAAAGATGTAGGCCGCCAGGACTCTATTGGGCCTCCTCACGGGCGATGGCATCGAGCTCCCCCTGCAGGGCGCCATGCAGGCGAATGACGACTGCCTCGATGAGATCGTCGCGGGAAGACTCCTCGCTCTGCCCCCGCACAAACTCCCCGACATCCAGCGGCGGCGCGATCCGGGTGATTGCGCGCCGCTTCCCGAAGGTAGGGGCGTCCTCCACGGAAAGCACCTCCCGCCAGAGCTTGTTTATGGTTTCAGCCATCCGTTCGGGAGTTTGGTTCTCGAGAAGATAGTCGTCGTGGAAGGCGACCGAGCGGGCGCAGAGGGTCGCCGCATCCCAATCCTCCTTCAAGGGGTCGTCTTTCGGCACGTCGGGCGGGCCTTTGTATTCAGCCCCCGGGCTGGCTTCCATAAGGAACCCGCTGATCCGGATGATAATCTTCCGGGCGCGGTCGAAGTCGAAGCCCTCCCGGACCCCGCCGAAGTGTTTTCGCTCCAGATCCTCCAGGAGCCACCGCCTAAGCCTGCGGATCCGCTCGAAAAGCGGTTCGCCCTGAACCGGGGTAACCCCATACCGCTTCTCCGACCGGGCGAGGAGCTCAGTCCCGATGGCTAAAATCCGGTTGTACGTCTCACCCCACTGAGGTCGCTCAAAGACCTTTTCTTCAATGCGGACAATACTCGCTTCAAGGGCGGCCGAAATGTCCTCGGTAAACTTATACTTGATAGCGACCGGAACGATGTAGACCGGGCGGGACCTGCCTTGTTTCTCCAACTTGTCGTGCGTCTCAAGGGCGAAGCGGGCCACGCCGGGTTTCAGTGGCATGATCAGATCGTTGAGGAGGTAGACGTTTCCTTCCGGGAACATCAGAAGATCGTAGGCGCCTTCGACGAGGACCTCCTCGGCGAACCGAAGGGCATCCGCGTTGTCCCCGCCCCGGTTGACTGAGAAGGCCCCAAGGCGCTGCATAAATCGTCCCTGCCACCCCCGCCAGACGTCGAATGCCTCACGGGTCGCCATGAAAATGAACCGCCGTCCCGCGCGCTGGGCCAGCTTTAAGGTCACCCGCGGGTCGATGGTGGCGTGGGCGTGGTTCGGGGCGATGATACATCCCGGCGGGAGGTCACGGAGGGTGGCGAGGTCGGCGGGCCGGACATCGAGCGTGGTGTGG
>JAZFPV010000031.1:0-13082 GCA_036444795.1 Thermoplasmata archaeon | reverse complement strand
TTACAGAGAGGGGTTCATCCCTCTTCGTTGCGCGCAGCGCTTCGGCCACGTACGGGTATTGTCCTTCCTGCAGGGGATGCCCATTGACCTCTGTCCGCCCCCCCGGCTGGGTCTCCACCCGCGTTCGCTTCGAAATGGCCACGGAAAGGGCGGGTTCGCCGAAGACGACGGCGTGTTCGCCATAGAGAATAAGCTTGCCGGGGGCGGAAGCCGCGACCAACGGCCTCGCAAACCCGAGCGCCGTTTAACCTTTTTACTAGGCGCGGGTCTCGTACTCCTGCGCCTTCAATTCGAGGCGGCGGGCCTTGTCCTCCAGGTTCTCGGCGTTGGCGCGGAGGGTTTGCGCCTTCGCTTTCAGCTTGGCGGCCTTGGCCTTGAGTTTGCTCGCCTTTTCCTGGTAGGTGGCCTTCTTCTGCGCCGCCTTGGCTTCCTGGACGGCCGTCGCTGAATCGACCTGATCATCCACGGATTCGGGTGGCGCTGAAGCCGTGGGAGCCACGGGGGCCTCTGGCGAGGGGGCCTCTTCCCAAGGGCGCTCCTCTTCCATCATGGGCGCAACCCTTGGGAGGTTATTTAAAGACTTCCGGGGCGCTATCACATTTGAGAATGGCTCACTTCCCGATGGCCAGGCCCCGGAGAGGTTATTAGCCCGGGTCCCGTAGTTTGTCACGTGAAGGTCCTTCTCGCCCCCTTCCCGGGCGGCCCCTCCACCGGGAAAGGCTCCCAGGAGGTCGCGGGCCATGTCCGGGATGTCCTGAAGGACGTGGGCTTTCGGACGGGCACCCTGCCGGACGATCGGGGCCAGCTGGGGGAAGCGGACTTCCTCTTGGTCTTGGGGAGCGACCGCGACGTCCTCAAGGCGTTCCAGGAGTACGGGGACGCCGAGGTGCCCATCCTGGGCGTCAACGATGCGACGGGGTCCGCCTTTCTAACTGACATCTCCGTCGACGGGTTGGAGGCAGGGCTCCGCCGGATGGGGCGAGGGGAATACCGCCTCGAGGCCTGTCAACGCCTCTCCGTCACCGTGGACGGAACGCCCCTGCCGGCGGCCCTGAACGAAGTCGCCGTTTTTCCCGCCAAGACCGCCGTCCTGATGGAGTACAAACTCACCATCGACGGGGAGGAGGTGTATCGGGATTACAGCGACGGGGTGCTCGTGGCCACCCCCACGGGGTCCTCCGCCTACGCCCTCTCCGCGGGCGGGCCCCTGGTCCTGCCTCAGTCCCGCGTCTTTGTGGTCGTGTCCGTGAACTCCATGGACGTCTCTCGTCGGCCCCTGGTGGTCCCGGACCGGGCGATCCTCGAGTTCACCGACATCAGTGCCCGTTCCGATTGTGAGGTCATCATCGACGGCCTGCAGCGGCAGCGCGTGGAGGAGCGGGTCGAGATCCAAGGGGGCCCCGTAGGGCACCTCGTCCGGATGAACGGCGGTTCCACAGGCCGTTTGGAGGCGCTCCGACGCGTGCGCTCGACGGAGGAACTCATGAAGATGCCCCCCAGCGCGAAGCTCGTGCTCAAGGCCATCGAGTACGAAGGACCCATGATTGCCAGGGACATCGCCGCGAAGACGCTTCTTCCGCCCCGGACCGTGCGCCACGCCGTAGCTATTCTTGTCGAGAATGGATTGGTCGCCCGGTCCCCTCACCTGCGAGACCTCCGGTCGGACATCTTCTATCTCGTCGCGGAGGAGGAGGGGGGCGAGGGGAGGCAGGCCGAAGCTACCGCCCAGATCGCGCGTCGGCACGCCAGCGGTCGGAGCTAAGCAAGCCCCTTCAGGACCTCATCGACGCTTCGGATCTCGGCGTCATACCAGAACCGGGCGTAGTTGAGGGCCTCCTCCGGACCCATCCCGAGATCGCCGTCCGGATCCTCGAAGCCCGCGGTCGCGTCGCGAACCGTCACGGGGAGGTAGCCCCGGAAGAAGGCGTCCATGGCCGCATGCTTGTCGCAACAATTCGTGTGAACCCCCGTGATGTATAGCTCGTCTCCGGCCTCGAAGCCGAGCTTTCCCAACACCGTGTCCATGGCGGTGGGGCGGCCTCCGTTGTCCGTGAAGAGGCTATAGGTTCCCTTCTCCACCTCCCAGAGGCGGTGCTCCGTTTCGACTTTCTCCACGTCCCCGGGTCTCCACTCCCGCTCGAGGGTGTGAACGCCATCCGTTCGGAGTCCCTCGACGATCTTGGACCCATCGGACCCCTTCATGGAGTGCGGTCCCCACTTTTTCAGCTCAAAATCGTCGGGTAGGTGCCGATCCGTGCTGTAGATGACAGGGAGGTTTGCATCGAGGAATGCATCCTGCAGTCGCCGGATCTGGGGAACGATCGCCAACGCCGCATCGAAAGCCAAGGTCGGATTGTAGCTCTTGAGCGTAAAGTCATTTGTCATGTCGATGGTCAGGAGGGCGCGCTTTGTCGTGTCGTTCACCTCGGACTATTCAGGTCGCCTCCGCTTACTTAGTTGTCGGGTTATCGGCAGGTTTGTTGGTCCCCCCCGGGAATCGAGGCAAGAACCTTCGCGGCCCCTCTCCCGGAGGACCCGGAAAACGGTTAATTGCAGGCCGAGATGGGTCCGCCCATGAAGGCCGTCGCGATCGACTCACACGGCGGACCCGAGGTGCTGAGGTATCGGGAGTTGCCGACCCCTCAGTTCGCTGACGACGAGGCCCTTGTCCGCATCGAAGCGGCCGCCCTCAATCGGCTCGACATCTATGTGCGAGAAGGCTGGCCCAACCTCCGTTTGCAGTTCCCCCACATCCTGGGAGCCGATGGCGCCGGGGTCGTGGAGGCGAGGGGAAAGGAGGTCACCCAGGCTGCCGTGGGGGAACGGGTCGTTCTCGATCCGAGTCTTCCCTGTGGGACCTGCGACGCCTGTCGCCGGGGGGAGGAAGTCCTCTGCGCGGAGTATCGGATTCTCGGGGAGCACGTTGATGGCACCTACGCCGAGCTCGTGAAGGTGCCGGGCGAAAATCTTCTTCCCTTGCCAGATGGGGTCCCCCTGGAACCCTCCGCGGCGGCGCCGACCACGTTCATGACCGCATGGAGGCTCCTCATGACCCGAGCCGCCGTCCAATCGGGGGAGACCGTCCTCGTACTCGGCGCGGGCGGAGGGGTCTCGAGTGCTGCCATCCAGATCGCGAAGTACGCCGGAGCCCGGGTCATCGCCACCTCCAGCACGGAGGAGAAGCTGGAGCGTGCCCGCGAGCTGGGGGCGGACGAGGTGATTAACTACACAAGGGAACCCTTCGAGCGCGCGGCCTGGGAGCTCTCGGAGAAGCGAGGCGTGGATGTCGTCGTGGATTCCGTCGGGGAGGCGACCTGGAAGCAGAGCCTCCGCGCCCTGGGAAAGAACGGGCGACTCGTGACGTGCGGCGCAACGACCGGTCCACTCGGCGAGACGGACATCCGTATCATCTTCTGGCGGCAGCTTCAGATCCTGGGCTCCACCATGGCCAACCGGGCGGAGTTCCGAGAAGTGATGCAGCTCATCTGGGAGGGCAAGCTGAAGCCCGTCATCGATCGGATCCTCCCACTCCGGGAGGCCCGGGCGGCCCAGGAATACCTCGAGAAAGGCGAGCAGTTCGGGAAAATCCTGCTGCGACCCTAACCTACTCGATGTCGACCGGTCGGCCCGAGTCCTTCGTGGCCTTCTTGAGAATGATGTCCAGGACCCCATTCTTGTAGGTCGCCCGGACCGATTTCGGATCCACAGGCGTGTCTAGGTCGACCGACTTGTGGTATTGCCGTTCCGGCGTATCGACCCGAATCGCTAGGCGGTCCGGGGTCGCTCGGAGGTCGATATCGTCCTTTCCGACCCCCGGTAGCTCCACCGTCACCGACACGGAATCCCCGCGGTCCATTACATCCGTCATGGGCTCCCGGCCCGTCTCCTCCTTCCAAGGTCGCAGGGCGTCCGTGTCCCCGAACTGACGAAATTCGGGCTGTCCGTCGGGGCCCACTCGGAAGGAGTAACCCCAAACGAAGGGCTTGCCCTCGGCCAGGTCGTCGAAGGAGTGGGACATGGTCCGTTCCATCCGCTCTCGCATCTCGTCGAAGGCGTCCCCGAAATAGTCCCAGAATTCGTCGTCGTTGAAGGGCCAACGTTTTCCTTTCTTTTCTCCCATCTATCCGACCTCCATTCCTCTTCCAAAGTCGCGGGAGATCTCCGTGTACTTCTCGAAGTTTCCTCGCCGCTTGGGCTCCACCTTGGCCATGGCCTCGTCGAAGTGCCGTTTGGTGATGTACAGCTTCTTCACCTCCTCGTCCTTCAACGAGCCGCCGCTGAGTACGTACTCCCGGATCGCAAGCATCGAGGCCTCGTTTGCCAACGCCTCGAGATCGGCTCCGGTGAAGTCCTCTGTCCGCTTCGCGAGGTCCTCCAACTTGACCTCGTCAGACAGCGGCTTTCCTTGCGTGTGGATCTTGAGGATTTCGACCCGAGCCTCGAGGGTCGGGGCCGGCACGTGGATGAGCCGATCGAAGCGCCCGGGTCGGAGCAACGCCGGATCCAGCATGTCTGGCCGGTTCGTGGCAGCGATGACCGTGACGTTGTGAAGCTCCTCGAGCCCGTCGAGTTCGACGAGCATCTGCGAGATGAGCCGTTCCGTGACCCGATTGTCCATCGCGCCGCCCCGAGCGGGGGTGATCGCGTCGACCTCATCGAAGAAGATGACCGCCGGGGCGGCCTGCTTCGCCTTTCGGAAGGTCTCCCGGACGGCACGCTCGCTTTCGCCTACCCACTTGGACAAGAACTCGGGACCTCGGATGCTAATGAAGTTCGCCTCGGCTTCGGCCGCGACGGCTTTGGCGAGGAGCGTCTTGCCGGTCCCGGGGGCTCCGTAGAGGAGCACCCCTTTGGGTGGTTGGGCCCCCGCTCGATCGAACACCGCACCGTACTTGAGGGGCCACTCCACGGTCTCCTGGAGCTCCTGCTTCGCCTCCGCCAGTCCACCGATGTCGTCCCACGTCACGTTGGGGGTCTCGATGAAGACCTCGCGAAGGGTGGAAGGCTCACTCTCCCGGAACGCCTGCATGAAGTCCTCCGCGACCACGGTCAGTCGGTTCAGGATCTCCAAGGGAATCTCCGGGGCCTCGAGGTCGATGTCAGGCAGCACCTTCCGGAGTGCCCGAATGGCGGCCTCCTTGCTGAGGGCCTCGAGGTCCGCTCCCACGTAGCCGTGAGTGAGGCTAGCCAGCTGCTTGAGGTCTACATCCTCCGCCAAGGGCATCCCGCGAGTGTGGATTTCGAGGATCTGCAGCCGGCCGTCCTGGTCGGGAATCCCGATCTCGATTTCGCGGTCGAACCGGCCCGGGCGTCGGAGGGCGGGATCCAGGGCATCGGGCCGGTTGGTGGCCCCGATCACTACGACCTTCCCTCGCGTCTTCAAACCGTCCATGAGGGAGAGGAGCTGGGCCACGACCCGGCGCTCCACCTCCCCTACGACCTCGTCCCGCTTCGGGGCGATGGAGTCAATCTCGTCGATGAAGACGATGCTCGGCGCGTCTTCCTCCGCCTGGTCGAAGATGTCCCGCAAGTTCTCCTCGCTCTGGCCGTAGTACTTGGACATGATTTCCGGGCCGGAGATGGAGAAGAAGGAAGCGTTCGTTTCGCTAGCAACCGCTCGAGCCAGGAGGGTTTTCCCCGTTCCCGGTGGTCCACGGAGGAGGACCCCTTTGGGTGCCTCCACCCCCAGACGTTCGAAGATTTCCGGGTGTCGAAGGGGGAGCTCGATCATCTCGCGGACCTTCTTGACCTCCTCGTGGAGGCCCCCAATGTCCTCGTAGGTGACGCGGGGGACTTGGAGCTCTTCCGGCGCGGGTTTCTTGCTGAGAGCGATCTGGGTGCTCCGCTGGAGGAGAACCGCGTCCGCGGCGGGGGAGACGGCGGTGGCCACGAGGTCCAGCCTCCGCCCCATTACATTGATTTCCAGAAGATCGCCCCGGGTGAGTACCCGGCCCTCGAGGTATTGGGCCAGGTAGGTCTCGCCTCCCGTAATGCGCAACGGCTCGGTGGGAGCCAGCGTCACCTTCGTCGCCGGTTTCGCGACGATCTTCTTGATGCCGACTTTCTCGTCGATGCCTGCGCCCGCGTTGCGGCGCATGTTCCCGTCGATACGGATTACGCCGCGGTTCTCGTCTTCGGGATAGCCCGGCCAGCATACCGCTGCGGTCCGTCCCTTGCCCTCAATGGAGATGATGTCGCCCGCGGTGAGGTCCAGGGCCTTCATGACCGCGGGATCCAGGCGAGCGATGCCGCGGCCAACGTCTTTGGTCTTGGCTTCGGTAACACGGAGTACCTTCTCAGTCATAGCCAACGCTCCGGGGAGGAAGCTCGGTCGTTCTATCTATGTTAGCACTTCTATATAATAGTACCTCATCCATTTCTCTCCCCTCTGACCGGATGGAGCCCCTTCTATTCGAATCCATCGTTTTCAAATAGGCGCACCCTGTGAAGCCATCGTGCGGTCCGTCCTCCTCGATTCCCGCGGGCGGGTCGCGGTCCAGGATGGCCCTGTGCCCGCACTTCAGGGCGGGGACATCCTTGTGGATATGAAAGCGTGCGGGGTGTGCGGCTCCGATCTCGAGAAGATTCGCGGAGGCTACACCGCGGCACCGCCGGTCCTGGGGCATGAGGCCGTGGGGGTGGTCCGTGAAGTCGGTGAAGGTGTCCAGGGCATCCGGGAGAGGGACCGGGTCTTCCCTCACCATCACGTTCCTTGCTACGCCTGTGCCTTCTGCGCCGCGGGCAGCGAAACCATGTGCAGCGACTACCGGAGGTGGCACCTCGAGCCCGGAGGGTTTTCCGACACCTTCCGCGTGCCGGCGTGGAATGTAGAGAAGGGTGGCGTTCTCGCGCTCCCACAAGCCCTCTCCTTCGAACAAGGGACCTTCATCGAGCCGCTCGCCTGTTGCATTCGGGCCCTGGATCGGTTCCAGGTGCCCCGAGGTGGGACCGTGTTGATCGCCGGCGCCGGTCCGATGGGGCTCCTGACCCTGCAGCTTCTCCCGTTCTACGGCGTGGAGCGCGTCCTTGTGAGTGAGGTCTCCCCGTATCGAACGCGGCATGCGAAGCGCCTGGGCGCGCGGACCGTGGATCCTCGAGCCGAAGATCTCGGGCAGGTCGTGAGGCGAGAATCGGAGGGGCGGGGGGTTGATCTGGCGGTCGTCGCATCGAGTAGTCCGAAGGCGCTAATGCAGGCCTTGGAGAGCACCCGAGATGGAGGGACGTTGGGCCTCCTCGGCATCCCTGAGGCGGGCGCGTCCCTGCCCGAGGTGAGCCGATTCCTCACGCGGGAGCTCTCCCTTGTCAGCAGCAATGCCGCGACCGAGCGGGAGACCCGACGAGCCGTCGAGATGCTTTCCGAGGGCGCCATCGAAGTGGCCTCCCTCGTGACCCATCGGGTCGGTTTGGAGGAGATCTCGAAGGGCCTGGACTTGGCGGAAAGGGCGGAGGCTCTGAAGGTCGTCGTCATGCCGTGAGGCTCCCGAAAAAGCTATTACCGCCCTCGCTCTAGGCACGCTTCCAGGGGGCCACGAGCCCTCTATCCGAATTGAATCGGAGGTGTCGTCATGGATTGGGGGATGCAGAACCGGCTCTCTCGTATCATCAAGCCAAGCTCCGGTCGAACCGTGATGCTGGCCGCGGACCACGGGTACTTCATGGGACCCACACGAAAGCTCGAGGATCCGGGGCAGACCTTACGACCGCTCATTCCCTACGCAGACGCCCTGATGGTCACCCGAGGCGTGGTTCGCAGTTCCCTCGATCCGCTCACGGACATTCCCATCGTCCTACGGGTCTCCGGAGGGGTGAGCATCGTCGGTCCGGCCCTCTCCGACGAGGGAATCGCAACCTCCGTCAAGGACGCCCTCCGCATTAATGCCTCGGCCATGGCCCTCTCCATCTTCGTGGGGACTCCCCACGAGCGGCAGACGCTTCTAAACCTGGCCAAGCTCGTGGACGAGGGGACGGAACACGGGCTCCCGGTTCTCGCGGTGACCGCCGTGGGGAAGGAGTTGGAAAAGCGGGACGCCCGCTACCTCGGTCTCGCCTGCCGCATGGCGGCCGAGATCGGCGCCAACTTCGTGAAGACCTACTATTGCGACGACTTCTCGAAGGTGGTGGAGAGCTGCCCCGTCCCCATCGTCATGGCAGGGGGCCCCAGGCTGGAGACGGACATGGACGCCTTCGAGCTTGTCCATTCCGCCATCTCCGAAGGGGCCTCGGGCGTGGACATGGGGCGTAACATCTGGCAGTCGGAGTATCCGGTGGCCAAGATTCGCGCGGTTCGCGCCATCGTCCATGAGGGGGCGACACCCAAGGAAGCGAACCAGGTCTTCGAAGAGACGAAGGCCGGAATGAAGGGCTAAGCACCTGGCGCCGCGAATCGCCCCCCTTCCGGTGTTGCCTCCTGCCCGTTGCCTAGGACCACGGGGCAATGGGATGCCCGGTCATCGCTAGGGCCTCTGCCAGGGATCGGCGTCTCCCTTGGACCTTTAGGATGAACTCCTTCCCCTCCCCCCTCACCGTGACATCGTGGACCCATCGGTGGAGATGCGTGTCGATGACTGTGACATTCATTTGGTCTGTGGGGTTCCGCGCGGCCCGTCGGGCCGCGGCGCGGGGGATCAAGAACCCGAGGAGTACCCCGAACGCGGTGACGCCTAGGATAATGAGAGCTGTGACGACGGGATCTTGGAGGGCGAAGCCAAACAGGAGGGGGAAGATGGTGAACAGGAGGATGAAGACGATCCAGCTGATCATGGAACCCGTTCTTCTCAGGCCGCCAAGCACGCGGCCGGCCGTAATCAGGCGGAGAGATCCCATGCTCGCGTGGAGAATCTGCATGGGTCGTGGGTCCTCTTCGCCCTCCCGCTTCGCGAGGAAGAAGTACTCTCGAATCACCAGCTCAGCCTGATGGCTGGGAAGGGTACAACTAGGTTTCTAGCTGAGCACGGGAGGGGTCGCGGGCGTCCCGTTGAGACGCGTTGCCGGTCTCCGAGCGATGGGTTGTCTACTCGAAGTCGCCCTCGCCGCCTGGGCCTCCCGCTCCGGGAGGCCCGCCTTTGAACCCGGTGGCCGCGATGACGTCGTCGATCCGAAGTACCATGACCGCCGCGTCCGTTGCGCTGTTGAGGGCCTGTCGTGTCACCCGAAGGGGCTCCAAGACGTCGAGCTTCTTCATGTCCACAACTTTGCCCGTGTAGATGTTGATGCCGTGTGTGCGCTTCCCGGCCTGGTGCGCGTTCCGGAGATCGATGAGGGTGTCAATGGGGTCCAAGCCGGCATTCTCCGCCAAGGTGCGCGGGACGACCTCGAGGGCGGTGGCGAAGGCTTCGATGGCGATCTGCTCTCGTCCCCCGACAGAGGCTGCATAGTCCCGCAACCCGAGCGAGAGGTGGGTGTGGACAGAGCCGCCGCCGGTTACCATCGTGCCGTCCTCGACTGCCGCTCTTGCGACGCTGATCGCGTCGTCTACGGAGCGCTCGATCTCGTCGACCACGTGCTCCGTGCCCCCGCGCAGGAGGAGGGAGATGGCCTTGGGGTTCTCGGTACCGGTGACGAAGGTCATCTCGTCGTCTCCGATCTTGCGCTCTTCCACGAGCGCCGCGGTACCAAGATCGGCCTTCTCCATCTCCTTCACCTTCGAGACAATCCGGGCGCCCGTGGCCTTAGCCAGCTTCTCCATGTCGGACTTCTTGACGCGTCGGATGGCATAGATCCCTTCCTTCGCCAGGAAGTGCTGGGCCATGTCGTCGATGCCCTTCTGGGCGAACACCACGTTTGCCCCGGCCTTCTTGATGGCGTCGGCGAATCCACGGAGGATGTTTTCCTCCTCGTCAAGGAAGGCCTGCAGCTGGTCCGGGTTGCTGATCTGGATCCGCGCGTCAAACTCGGTCTTCTTGACCTCGAGGGCGGCGTTCACGAGGGCCACCTTCGCATTCTCCACGCGCCTGGGCATCCCGGGGTGAACCCGTTCCTTGTCCACGATGATGCCGTCGATCATCTCGCTGTCGGTCACCGACCCGCCCTGCTTCTTCACAATCTGGATGTTGTCCTTATCCACCTGCCACGCCCCGCCGACCTCTTCGGCCACGGCGAGGACGGCCCCGACGGCTACCTCGGCCAGGTGCTCTCGGTTCGCGCTGATGGCTTTGCTAATCATGGAGGTCGCCGCAATCTTCTGGAGGGTCGTCTTGTCCTTCGGCCCAACCTTCAGCGCGAGTTCCTCCAAAAGCTCCGAGGCCCGTTCCGCGGCCATCCGGTAGCCCTGGGCGATGACGGTCGGGTGGATGTTCATCTCAATCATGTCCTCGGCCCGCTTGAGGATCTCGCCGGCCAGAATCACCGCCGTGGTCGTCCCGTCCCCGACCTCCTGGTCCTGGGTCTTCGCGACCTCGACGAGCATCTTGGCGGCGGGGTGCTCCACGTCGATTTCCTTGAGGATCGTGACCCCGTCGTTGGTGATGACCACGTCGCCCATGCTGTCTACCAGCATCTTGTCCATCCCACGCGGCCCGAGGGTCGTCCGGACGGCATCGGCGATGGCCTTGGCGGCTGCGATGTTGCTCGTCTGGGCACCCTTGCCGCGATCACGGCGGGTGCCTTCTTTCAGGATCAGTACTGGGGTTGTTCCCATCATAGTGTTTCCTCCCTCGATCGAGTAATTCTACCTTGCTTATGTAATAGCCCTTCTATATAAGGATTTATCCCGTCTTCATCCCGCGGCGGTGTCCTCGTCACGAGCGGTTGTCAGGTCTCTCGGCGGACGGTGATCGGGATAAGCCCCTTCTCGAACTCGAGTTCCGCGATGTCCACGGGGTCCACGAGATCCGGGGGGATGGCCAGGATCACCGGGGCCCCCATGGCGATCTGCAAGGCGCGGGCCCCAATGATACGCGCCCGCTCGAAACGGGTAAAACCCCGGATTCTGCTTCCCCCCCTTCTCCCTCAGCACCTGACCGGTCGATGAACGCGAGTCCCCCGGGAGCCGCCGGCGAGACTCCGGTCTCTAGCAGCGAAGCTAGCGGCATCTCGCCATCGATGACGCCTCCACGCGCCACCGAGACCTTCGCCTGGTCGGTTCGCCCGGCCCCCGCACAGTGTCCTGCTCGCCCTTAGGGGCTCCGTGCTAGATGGACTTCCTATTAAAGGCTTTTCCGCGCAGGCCGTCCAGAACCTTCGTTATCGCTCTCGATAATGCCGGCCGAAGATATAAGGCGCCATCACGGAAGGGAATCGCCATCGTCCAAGCCGATGCGACGCGTTCCCCATCCGATGCGGGAACGGAGGCAGGGAGGCGGCGATCCGCGATGGAAGCAAAGTTGGAGGGCTCGTCCGGTACGTTCTTACGAGAGGCCTTTCCGCCTGGATCCGTGACCCTCCTTCTGACGCCATCCGGTCCCGAACGGGAGGCCTTTATCGTTCCTCTCATCCTTCAGGCCCTCCACGACGAGGATCCGCTTCTGGCCGTCCTCTCGAACACCTCCCCCAAGATGCTCTTGACCAAACTTGGCCTCGCCGGAAGGGAAGGGAAGTCGGCTCTTCTCAAGGGCCGATTTCGCATCCTGGATTGGTATTCGCATAAAGAGGGTGAGGTGACGAATGCCGTTGAGGAGCGCGGGATCCTGCGGTGTCCGGGGAAGTTGGAGGCCCTCGAACCCGCGCTAGGCGGGCTCCTCGATGCCGAGGACGGCCTCGGCCTCGCGCTCCTGGAGTTCTTGACCGACGCCACGTGGTTCGGCAAGGAGCGGGCCCTGAATCTGGCCGAGGCACTCGTGAGGAAGGCGGTCCGGGCGTATGACAAGGCGATCCTCGTCCTCGATGCGGAACTGGTCGCGCCGGATGTCTTGGCGCGCCTTGAGAGTATGGCCGACGGGGTCGTCCGGCTGCATCGAGAACGCTCCGAGGTGGGACCCGCCTGGAAGGTGTCCGTAGGGACGAAGGGGAGGGAGGCCAAGGACCACTATCTCTCCCTGAAACCCCCGTTCGTGGGGTTCACGATTACTGAGGAACCGGAGGCGGCGCTGGTCTCCCGGGCCCTCCCCCCCCACGGGGTCGAGACGTCTCGTTGTCTCAAGTGCGGGGCCGCCATGGAGGACGAGGCCTGCATCGCGTGCGGCTATGGGCCCGATGAAACTCGTTTGAAGCAGGTTCGTGAGGTGCTCCGACGGTGCGAGGACCGTCTCGCGGACGATCCCGACGACCCCGATGCCCTCTTCACGAAGTCCGTGGTCCAGGCCCGTTTGCGTGGATACGACCAGGCCATCGAGACCCTCAACCGGCTGGCCCGCCTCGATCCTCGATACCCGGCCCTCTGGATGCTCAAAGCGAAGATCTACGAGCGGGTCGGGGATGACCTCAAGGCGAAGCTGTGCCGTCAACGCGCCCTGGAACTCGAGGAGACGGAATCGGGCTCCATCCTCGCCATTCGCAGAGGGAAGGAGGGCTTCCAATGTCCCTTGTGCCAGCGGTGGCTCCCGATGGACGCGGTCGCGTGCCCCTGTGGGGCCGAATTTGACGAAGAAGAGGCCGTGTGAGCGGGGGTTGTCCCCCGACCTAAACGGTTCGATTCATCGAAAGCGTCGCTCTCTCCTCGTCCTGACCCGGTCGGGGGATTGTGGGATACCGGGGTTGACCCCACTCACCAAGGCGCATGCCTCGTCGTGAGGGCACCGTACGATACCCGCCCCTGCATGCATCGCGGTTCACGAATCGCCGCGACCTTCGCGAGGGGCCTTCTGGCATCCCGCCCCGACCATAAACCCCTTTCGCCCCAGGCATCAGGGCTTTAAGCAGGGCACCGGGTGATCGCGCGTGGCTGTTTCGGACGTCCTTCCGTGGGTCGCCCTTCGGTGGGGTCGGCCTCGGGACCCCACGGGGAAGACGAAGGGCGCTGCGGGTCTTGAGATGCTCCGGGCCGCGGGGAAGAAGTACGGGCGGGTCCTGGTCTGGGACCTGGAAGGGGTCGCCGGGGGGGATCCCCAACTCGAGATCTATCGACGGCTGGAGGGGAAGGGACTCTGGGTCGAAGGCGGCGCACGCACCGTCGGCACCCTCGTGGACATCTTGGTTGCGGGGGCCGA
>JAZFPV010000030.1:0-5999 GCA_036444795.1 Thermoplasmata archaeon | reverse complement strand
TCCCGCTCGACGGTGATGGGAGCGGATCGCGGGAACAGGAGGAAACGATAGAACTCCAGGAGGGGGTTCCCAGGGACCTCCCGGGGCGGCCCGTAGGCCCGATCGATCTTTTCGGCGATGACCTCGGACGGGTCGTGGATGAAGATGCTCGTTTCGGGGCGCGACTTGCTCATCTTGAAGTCCCAGGAATCCATCCGACCGCCCCCCTGCAGCCCCGTGAGGAGGGGCGTATGGAGGGCCACGACCTGTTTCCACCCCAACTTCGGCGCCACGTCGCGGTAGAGCATGTGGGCATGGCGCTGGTCCAACCCCCCGTACGCGAGGTCCAGGTCGAGGGTGTGGATGTCCGTGACCTGCATCGCGGGGTAGAAGAGCTTCGAGGCGTCCAGGTCTGCTTCCTCCTCCCCCCGCCCCATGATGTCCAGGGCGCGCCGGATCCGTGCGAGGGTGGAGGCCTTCGCGACCCGCAGCACGTCGCGCCAATACCCTTCCTCTTGGACGAGGTCGCTGGCGTACACGAAGCGGACCGACTCCGGCACCCCCAAAGCCCCGTAGGCCTCGACAAAGTAGGCAGCACAGCGTCGAATGGCCTCCCAGTCCCCTCCGAACTTGTCGTTGATGTACGCGTGCCAATCGGCCAAGAGGACGGTCACATCGAATCCCGCCTCTGCGAGGTCCTTGATCTTGTCGGCGACCATCGGGCCGGTTCCGAGGTGCAAGAAGCCGCTGGGCTCGAGGCCGATGTACGCCCGGGGCTTCCCGCCGCCCTCGAGCAGGGCCCCCAGCTCGGCCTCCGTCACCACCTCGGCGGTGTTTTGGAGAACACGCTCGCGGCGTGGGATGGCCGACATGCGAAGGGCTAGAAGGCGGGTCGATTAAAGGTTTCACGGAAGAGAGCGCGGCGGTATCTGGAGGGTTTATACCGGTCTCCCGAATGGTCTCCCTGTGGTCAGGAAGGTCCGAACGGGGATTCGGACCGCCCCGAAGGTGCAGGAGCGAGAGCTCATCGCCAAGGCGAAGACCCTCCGGGACCGGCCGGAGCTTCTGGTTCCTTCGTGCTTAGAAGAGAGCTGTCCCCGCTGCCCCTTCGATGGCATCCTGGCCAAACTCCAAAAGGTCGTTCCCGCGGCGGACGACGAGTCCCGGCTCCAGTACATGGCCCGCCGAGGCCATCCCCTGGCCCGGGCGTACGCCGCGACCCTCCTCGTGGGCTTGCAAGAGAAGGCCGACTATCTCGCCCCGGCCCACACGCCCTTCGGGACCTTCCACTACGCCCACCGGGGGCATGCGCCTCGCGAACAACTTGTAGGCGTGCAGTACTACAACGTGCCCGAAGTCCGGCTGTTGACCGTGGGCGAGTACGCACGGAAGCACCGTCTCTACGTCTACTCCCTCCGTGAGCGCATGGTTACATCCTGTCGCGAGGATCGACCCCCGAAGGAGTTCGTCCAGGAGAGCCTCGTCAGGCTGAAACAGAACCTCACGCAGGACGGAGATGGGGTCGCCTGCTCGCACGCGGACACGCAAGCGTCTCTTGTGGTGCATTGGCGAGGGGCTGGGATCAAGATTGTCTTGTGCGGGAAATGTCAGCCTTCGGGCGGGAACCTCCCCGCGTTCTTGGCCGAACGGATGGTCGTGCCGGACATGGCGGCCTCCTTTGATCTCTACCTGCGCCTCCATCTCGGATGCGCGGGGGACGTGTGCGGGCTGGGGGAGGACAGGCCGCTGACGAGCGGCGCGGCGCTGCTCTATCTCGACGGGAAGAAGGACGCGGACGAAATTCTGAAACGGGAAACGGAGCGCGCCATCGAGGAAGCCACGGCAGCGGGGGCCTACCTTCTGGGAGACCACTGTCTTGAGGACGACTCCGAGGCGTTCCTCCGGGCCGTCGGGGTCCCCGACGGCTTGCGGCCGACCCTCACTACCCTCCTCGAGGATCGGGAGGGCGGTATCGCGGTCTCCGAGGCGAGCTTGGCCAAGCTATTAGACGCCCTCGAGGAGGAGGACGTCGAGCGTCTTCTCGCTTCCCTCTTGGACGATGAAGAAATGGCCGAGGCGCTCTGGAAGGCCGCCGGGGCGGAGGGGAGAAGCCGAGAGCAGGTCGTCCAGGAAGCCCTGGACACGCGGAAGGACTTGGATGTCCTTTCTCGGCTCCCGAGGTGGGACGCCCTGCCGCCTTTGGCCGGCCTTGCAGACGGGGTCGCCCGGGGCTTCAAGACCGACGGGAAGGAAGGGGCCGTCATCCGGGCCACCCGCGGTCTGCAGGCCGGGGGAAAGGAGAAGGTCGTGTCTCTCGCGTTTCTGTTGGCCATGGAGGCCGCGAAAGGGAAGGGATGGATCTTCCGGAAGGAAGAACGGGAACTCGCCGAATTCCTGACCCCGATGGCCCGTGAGCTGCTGGGTTCGGAAGGCGTGGGGTACCGGGAGTCCCTTCAGAAGCTTCTGACGGCAAGCGGATCCGGCGAGGTTCTGCCTACGTGATGTAGGCATCCAGCGCCCAGTGGGACACCCCCGGTGCGTAGGCCTTCACCCTTCGACGGCTTAGGGATTCCACCGTGCGTCCGACCTCCTGTGCGGCCGTGTTCAGATGGCGTTCAAGGCGACCCACCGCCCGATCGGGACACGCCTCATGGTAGTGGATCCATCCCCGCTTCCGGAGGGCCCGGAAGGCCGTCGGCAAGAATCGAAACGTGTCCCGGAGGTAGCCCATCACCACGCGATCCGCCATGTGCGCCGGGGCCGTCTCCCGGCAATCTCCCAGCCGGGCCTCCACCGCGGCGGCACCGTTCATCTCCACGTTCTCGCACAGGTAGCGGAAGGCCGTGGGGTTGATCTCACACGCCACGACCCTCCGGGCCCCTCCGTGTAGGGCCATGGGGAGGGAAAAATAGCCCACGCCCGCGAACATGTCGACCACCTCCTCGCCGGGGCGGCAGACCTTCCCCATGCGCATCCGTTCCGCCTGGTTCCCGGAACTGAACATGACCTTCGTCGGGTCGAGCCGATAGCGGATGCCGTTCTCTTGGAGGACGGTCTCCGTATCTTCCCCCCAGATCCGCTGCGCCTGGGGGGTGCGCCACGCCCCATGAACCCCATCCGTCTCCTCGACGACGGCCTTCGCTCGGAGGACGCGCCCATAGGCTTCCCCCACCGCTTCCCGGTGATCTTCCAGCTCCGGGGGCAACCGGAGGACGACGACCGCACCCATCCGCTCCCATCGGCGGGGCAACAGATCCTTCAGGGACGCAGGGAGGCGAGCCACACCGCGCACGGCTTGGTACGGGGTCCCACGCGTCTTGCCCACCCCCATCGGGCGTCTGCCGGGTTCCACGTTCCTCCATGGCGGCTCGGCACTCTTCTACCTTCGCCCCTCCAAGACCGACGGAGGTTTCTCTGGGTTCCAGACGGCGGCAGAAGGCATATTAGCCAGCCCCGGGTACGAACGCCCCGTGCGTGGCCTCCTGCTCGCTCTCCTCCTCTCGGTCCTGATTTCCGGTCCGGCGCTCGCGCAGTCTGTGAGTGACCCGGCCAGAACGAACCTCATTCTTTCGATCCAAGCGAGTCTCCAGCTGGTGCCCGGAGAGGGGGGAGACATTCAGCTGGAACTCCACAATCCCTACCCCTGGGTGATGGAGAACGCCTCGTTGTTTGGGGAGGCATACGCGTTCCTCCACCGCGCCGAACGCGCCGACATCGCGGGTCTTCCGAACCCTCCCTCCCTCGGAACCGACGGCTCGGCCTCGACTCGCGTGGAGTTCGGCTCCGTGGCGGCGGCGGGTCGGAGGACGGCGACCATCCCGGTGGGCACTTCGCCCCAGACCCCGGGCGGCACCGCGTTCACCCAGGGCGTCTATCTTCTGCGGTTCCGACTGGACTTCGACTACAAGGGCGGCCTGCACGCCGTCATGGTCTCCCCTGGATTCTTCACCTCGGAAGAGTGGACCTTTGCCACCCGGGATGCCACGGACGAAGAACGGGGGACCTACCGTTATGTCGGCTTCGCGAACTACTCCTTCCTCGGGCTGGTGCTTGGACTCCCGAGTATCGACGGCATTCTGCCTGATTCCGGCTTCGGGATCAAGGAGGCCCTCCCCCTGTGGCCCTTCCAGCTCCTTGCCGTGGGCGCCGTGATTTCCATCGCCCTGTCCGCCTACTACGTCTGGCGCGAGCGTCATTCCAGCGGGAAATCTTAAATTCGGCCCACGGCCTTGACGGAACCGTGGTCCACCTCCCCTCTGGGAAGACCGTGATTTTCTATGCGTACGCCTTCCTCCTCTCCATAGGGGTGGCGCTCTATGTCGCCTGGGGCATCCTCTTCAACGCGTGGAATCTCTTCGCGCCGGAAAACCTCGGGATCTATGCCCTGGTGGTCGTCATGGTCGTCTTCGGCGGCGTCGGGATGCTTCTCTACCGTTCGGCTCAATAGGAATGGGCTACGTAGGCCACCGCCTCCGCCTCCTCCCCACATTCCAGACATGGACCCCGGAACTCCTCCGGTTCGTAGGGCGTGCCCAGGAGGGGACGACCCAGTTTCTCCTCCATCGCGAGGCCACAGGACTCCTTCCCGCACCATCCGGTTCGGATGATCCCACCGGAGGGAACGTCCTCGTAGGTGTCGATGGTGTGAATCCCCTCCTGCAGCTCCCGCTCCGCCTTCTGAAAGAGGTCGCGCTGCATTCGCGTGAGGAGGGATCGGATGCGTTTCACGGCGTCGCCCCGTTTGGCCTTGCTACGCGTGCCGGTGTCGCGGCGTACCAGGGTAACGTACGCCCCCTCGAGTTCCTCCAACCCCATCTCCACGCGTAAGGGAACGCCTTTCCGCTCCCATTCATAGAATTTGGCCCCTGGACGCATGTCGCGAACGTCCAGTTCACTCCTCGCCGCGGCGGAAATCTCGTCCTGAAGCGACTCCGCCGCCCGCGTGAGCTTCCGCCTGGACCCCTTTGCGAGGATCGGAACGATGACCACCTGGATGGGCGCTATCTCCGGCGGGAAGACAACCCCGCGGTCGTCTCCGTGGATGGCCACGACCGCGCCCAATATCCGTTCGGAGATGCCGTACGTCGTCTGATGGGCGTACTGCCGCTCGCCCCTCTCATCCTCAAACGTGACCTCGTAGACTCGAGCGCAGTTGTCCCGGTACTGGTGGATGCTCGCGACCTGCATGGCACGCCCCGGGGCGGAGACGTAGGCATCGATGCCCACGGAATAGTGGGCCCCCGCGAACTTGTCCCAGTCGGGACGCCGGTTGAACAGCGCGGGCAGCGCATACTTTCGCCCTATGCGGGCCCAGATCTCCAAATCCTCGCGGATCTGCGCCTCGGCATCCTCGAAGCTCACGTGGGCCGTATGCGACTCGAAGAAGAAGGAGAGTTCCCGGACGCGGATGAAGGTCCGGGTCTGCTTGGTCTCGTAGCGGAAGACGGGGACGATCTGGTAGAGCTTGAGGGGCAGGTCCGTGTGGGCGCGAATCCAGAGGGAGTAAAGGCTGTACATGGCGGCCTCGCTCGTGGGTCGGAGGAGGAGGCGCACGTCGAGTTCATTCAGGCCGCCGTGGGTCACCCAGTAGACGTTGGCCCCGAAGCCCTTGATGTGGTCAGCTTCTTTCTGGAACTGGTCCTCCGGGACGAGGACGGGGAACTGGACCTCCTCGTGGCCCGTCCGGGCCATCTCGTCGTGCATGAAGCCGTTGACGAGCCGCATCGCCCGGAGGCCATACGGCATCCAGACGTTCATCCCCTTGATGGGGTACCGCCGATCGACAATCTGCGCATTGTCGATGGCCTCGATATACCACTCGGCGAAGTTCGACTTCTTCTCCATGGGACGAGGGCCTATTCGGGGGGGCTCATTAGAGGTTTTGCGGCCCGTCCGCATGGGTTTCCAACCCAGGGTCCTGAGGGCGTCCACGGAAAGCCCGTCCGGTGGCGTGCGACCCTTAAGTAGCCCTCACGACTGCGTCCCGGTGTGGCCCAAATCGTCGAATGCGTGCCCAACTT
>JAZFPV010000029.1:0-4941 GCA_036444795.1 Thermoplasmata archaeon | reverse complement strand
AGGCCCCCCACGAGGCCGGCCGCCGCGTCGGACACGTAGTCCCCGTTCAGGTTCGTGGTGGCGATGACATCGTACTCGGCCGTTCGCGTGAGGAGCTGCTGCAGCAGGTTGTCCGCGAGACGATCCTTTACGAGGACCTTCCCTTGAGGCGTCGCCCCCTCGTGGCGATCCCAGACCTCCTGTTCCGTGACCACCCGGTCCCGGAACTCGCGGGTTGCCACCTCGTACCCCCAGCGCATGAAGGCCCCCTCCGTGTGTTTCATGATGTTGCCCTTGTGCATCAGGGTCACGCTCCGTCGATCCTGGTCGACCGCATAGGCCAGGGCCTTGCGAACGAGTCGCTTGCTCGCGAACTCGCTCATGGGCTTCAGGCCGAGCGCGGGATCGTTCCCCACCCGGATTCCGTAGGTCTTCTCCAGGAGACCCAGCAGCTTGCGCGCGTCGTCGCTCCCCGCCTCCCACTCAATGCCCGCATAGACGTCCTCCGTTGCCTCTCGGAACACGACGAGGTCGACACGCTCCGGATGCTTCAGAGGGCTCGGCATCTCAGGGATCCACCGAATCGGGCGGACGTTCGCATAGAGGTCCAATTGCTGCCGGAGACTCACGTTGAGGCTGCGAAATCCGCCCCCGATGGGCGTGGTGAGGGGCCCCTTGAGGGCCACGACATAGTGGCGGACGGCCGCGAGGACGTCCTTGGGAAGGAGCTCGCCGTACGCCTCTTGCGCCTCCGCCCCCGCGGGGATCTGCCACCAGACGAGTCGGCGGTCCCCCCGGTATGCCCGGTCCACGGCCGCGTCCAGCACCTTGCGGGCGGCTGCTACCACCTCCGGTCCGATGCCGTCCCCCCGAATGAACGGGATGACGGGATCGCCGGGTACCACGAGGCCGCCCGCTTCCGCCCGAATGGCCGTTCCCTCCCCGGGAGGATTTAACTGGTCGAAGGCGGGCGTGGGCATGCTCGCCAGGCGCACAACACGCTTCCTTAAGAAGAGTCCGTCAGACTGCGAAGACGGCCACCAGCGCGGTGAGGGCCGTCGTCAAGCCGGCGACGGCGTAGAGGAGGTTGCCCACCGGCCGGTAGGAGCGTTTCAGACCCAGGTCGAAGAGCACGTACTTGAACCGGTGCGCTCCGTGGAAGAGGGCGCCCCCCACGAGCACGACGAGGTACACCTTCACGAGGGGGTCCCCCACCCAAGTCAACATCGCGTCGAAGGTCGAGAGGTCCTGCGTCAGGAGGCCCAAGGCGGCTCCCATGTGGAAAAGGACGATGTGGATCGGCAAGAGCAGGGCGACGACGAAGCCCCCCAAGGCGAAGAACTGCCAGAACATGGCGGAACCGACGTCGGGTCGCACTCAGAGCCCCCGGAAGATCAGAACGTAGACGAGCCCGCTGACGACAATCCAGGCGAGCACGAACCCCGTGAGCAGCGCGGCGGGGGGGAGGAGGCGACCGCCGAGGCGGATTTGGAACACGTGTGCGTTCAGGGACCACCAGGTGACGGCATGGACGACGGCCATGACCAAGACCACCCCGGTGAAGGCACGGAAGATGGGGGAGTCGAAGAGGGTCCGGAAGGCGTCGAAAAGGCTCCGGTCCGCGAGGAAGAAGAACAGCACGGCAAAGGCGAGGACGTAGAGGAACACGAAGATGGAGGTTACCTCGCGGAGCATGTAGAGGAAGTAGCGGGGATTGCGGAGCCACCAAGTGGCCGGCATCTTCGGCGTGTACGTTTTCGCACGTTCCACGGCCATTCCCTATCTCCGAAGCATGGGCGGCAAGAGCACGTTTAGCGCCTGAATCGCCCCGGGGGCCTTGAGCCTCTGGATGGCCCCCGCCGGGTCCACGTTCTTTGGACAGACCACGGAACATTCGCCGATGTAGGTACACTCCCACAGGCCGTCCTTTCCGATGACGCCAGCGAGCCGCTCCCTCGACCCGTGATCCCTCGTGTCCAGGTTGTAGCGATAGGCGAGGGCCAGCGCGGCCGGCCCAATGAACTCGGGCTCCATCCCGTACACGGGACAGCCGGAGTAGCAGATCATGCAGTTGATGCAGAGGGACTGTTGTCGATAGAGTTCCACCTGCGCCGGGAGCTGGCGGTATTCCCCCTCCTCCAGCGACTTCTGGCCGCCTCGCACGATCCAGGGCATGACCCGCCGCAGCTTCTCCATGAAGTCGTCCATGTCGATCACGAGGTCCTTGATCACCGGGAAGTGGGCGAGCGGACCCACCCGGATGATCGGTTTCCGGACTTCGTGGAGGTAGGTCTCACAGGTGAGGCGCGGAGTCCCGTCCACCGTCGCCCCGCAACTCCCGCAGATCCCCATACGACACGACCAGCGGAAGGCGAGACTCCCGTCCATGTGGTCCTTGATGTAGTTCAGGGCGTCCAGCACCATCATGTCCTTCTGGAAGGGGACGGTGAAATCCTCATGGAAGGGCAAAGGGGACTGCTCCGGCCGGTATCGGGTGAGCCGGAGCACAACCTCGTCGGGCATCTCAATACACCCGGGCCTCGGGCTTCCAGTGGGTAATCGTCACGGGGAGATAGTCGATCTCAGGCCCCGATTCCCCTTGGGTAACGAGGGTGTGGCTTAGGAAGTGTTCGTCATCGCGCTCCGGAAAGTCCGTCCGAAAGTGGGCGCCGCGGGTTTCCGTACGGCGGAGGGCGGAGTGGATCAAGGTCTCCGCCACCAAAAGCATCGATTCCAACTCGAGGACGGAAACGAGTTCCGTGTTAAAGACTCGGTCCTTGTCGCTCACATGCACCTTCTCGAAGGACGTCTTCAGCTTGGCCACGGTCTTCACCGCCCCCTTCAGAGACGCCTCGTCCCGGGAAATGCCTGCACTCTCCTCCATGGTTGTCCGGAGTTCGTCGCGAATCTCGGCGACCCCCAAGCCGCCTCGCTCGTGCCCTAGGAGTTCATCGTAGACACGGGCCTCCTCCGATTGCACCGTCTCGACAGGCACTTCGGTGTGCCTGGCTTTCCGGGCGAACTGCCCCGCAGCCCGCCCCGCGCGGGCGCCAAAGACGAGACACTCGGTCAGCGAGTTGGACCCGAGCCGGTTCGCCCCGTTGATGCTGACGCAAGCCGTCTCCCCCGCCGCGTACAGCCCCGCAAGGGCGGTCTGTCCCGTCAGATCGGTGTGGATTCCCCCCATCATGTAGTGGACGCCCGGCCGGACCGGGATGGAGGCCTTCTCCGGGTTGATTCCCGCGTACTTCTCGGCCAACTCCACGACCATGGGGAGCCGTTCCCGCAAGACCTTCCGGCCCAGGTGGGTGAGATCCAAGTGCACATACGCGCCGTAGGGTCCCTCGATCCCGCGTCCCTCCGCGATTTCCGTCATGATGGCTCGGGAAAGGAGGTCCCGAGGGCCCAACTCCATCTTCCCGGGAACGTAGTTCCGGAGGAAGCGATCCCCATCCGCGTTCCGGAGGTAGCCCCCCTCTCCTCGGGAGGCCTCCGTGATGAGGATGCCCGTTCCCGGGAGGGCCGTAGGATGGAACTGGACAAACTCCATGTCCTTCAGCGGGGCTCCCGCCCGGTAGGCCATGGCCATCCCGTCCCCCGTCTTGACCATGCCGTTCGTGGTGAACTGATATACCCGACCGGCCCCGCCCGTGCTCAAGATGATGGCCTTGGCGGTCAGGCCCGCCATGGTCCCCGTCCGGAGGTCCAAGGCGGTTGCCCCGATGACCCGCTGCCCCTCGGTCACCAAGGATGTGACGAACCACTCGTCGAGTCGCCGGATGTTCTCGTACTTCAAGCTAGTCTGAAAGAGGGTGTGGAGGAGGTGGAAGCCGACCTTGTCCGCCGCGTAGATGGTCCGTTTGACGCTCATCCCCCCGAAAGCCCGGACGGCGATGCGGCCGTCGGACTCCCGGCTCCAAGGACACCCCCAGTGTTCCAGCTGGATAATTTCGTTGGGCGCCTCCTTGGTGAACAGCTCCACTGCGTCCTGGTCGGCGAGAAAATCGCTTCCTTTGATGGTGTCGAACGCGTGGAGGTCGAGATTGTCGTAGTCCCGCAAGACGGCGGCCAACCCCCCCTCGGCGGAGACCGTGTGGCTCCGCATCGGGTAGACCTTGGAGAGGATGACGATGTCCAGATGGGGGTTTGCGTCTGCCGCGGCGATGGCGGCTCGAAGGCCCGCGGCGCCACCACCCACGATGACGAGGTCGTGGGAGAACCGCTCCATCGGTCAGCGGAGATTCTTTCCCTTGATAATGGTTTGGCCCTTACGCGGAGGCTTCTGGCGGTTGCCAGAGTCGGACCTGGATTTGCCCGGTTCGGATCTTCTCGTAGAACGGGCAGTCGGGGGCCACAGGACAGACGAGGCACCGGGGGAGCTGGGCCGTGCAGGTCTCCCGGCCAAACCGAATGAGGGCCAGGTGCGCTTCCCGGCGCTGCTTGGGGGGGATGCGGGCCTTCCACGCCTCCGTGACGTCGTCGTACCGTCGGCCGGGGTCAATCTCCCACCGTTGGGCGAGGCGCCAAATGTGCGTGTCCACGGGCATGGTCGGGTAGTCCCCTACCATGGAGAGAACGACATCCGCGGTCTTGGGTCCGATCCCGTCCAGATGCATGAGCGCCTCGCGAGCCCGGTCGAGAGGGGGGTGGATCAAGTCGCGGACGTTGCTCTCATGGCGGTCGACAAGGTGCTGGGCGATGCCGCGGAGCCACCGCGCCTTGGAGGCGTACAGGCCCGCGGGCCGGATGGCCCCTTCGAGTTCTTCCAGTGGGGCGGACGCAACTCGCTCCGGCGTGATCCCGATGGTGACCCGGAGGTTTTCGAGGGCCCGGCGCTCGTTCTGTATGGTGGTGTTTTGAGAGAGGACGACAGACACGAGGACTTCAAAGGGGGCTCGGTCCTGGGTCCAGTCCTCCGCCGGATAGTCTCGGAGAACGATCGCCAGGACACGTTGAAAGGTC
>JAZFPV010000028.1:0-6056 GCA_036444795.1 Thermoplasmata archaeon | reverse complement strand
ATCGCCTTGATTCGCGCTTCCGAGAGCCAGGCAGACGCCCAGAAGGCCCTCAGAACGACGCTCAAGCTCACGCCTCGACAGGCCAAGGCCGTCCTGGAGTTGCGCCTGCAACGTCTCACGGCTCTCGAGAATCGGACCCTCGGGGAAGAGCAGGAGTCCTTGGGGGAAGAGATCGACGGCCTGCGATCGATCCTGCGAAGCCGGAAGCGGCGTTTTGCCTTGATCGAGGAGGAACTTCTCGAACTCAAGGAGAAGTACGGGGACGAGCGCCGCACCCAGATCGAAGAGGCGGCCCCCGACCTGGAGATGGCCGACCTCATCCCCAACGAACGGGTCGTCATCATGGTCAGCCACACGGGGTACATCAAGCGCCAGGACCTCGAGGACTACCGGCAGCAGAAGCGGGGGGGCGTGGGCCTCGTCGGCATGGAGACGAAGGAGGAGGACTACGTCGTGGACCTCTTTGTGACGAACACCCACAACTACATCCTCTTCTTCACGAACCGAGGGTGGGTCTATTGGCTCCGCGCCTGGGAGGTACCGCGGGGAAGCCGCCACGCCCGAGGTCGACCCATCGTGAACCTCCTTCCCCGCCTCGTGGAGGGAGAGCGGATCGCCGCGCGGGTGGAGGTGGAAAACTTCGAGGCCTCGAAGTACCTGCTCTTCGCCACGAAGAAGGGGCAGGTCAAGAAGACGAGCTTGGCCGCGTTTGGAAACCCTCGCGCACCCGGCATCTGGGCCATCAAACTGCGCGAAGGCGACGAGCTCGTCGAGGTGAAGCGGTGTCAGCCCGACGACGAGATCATCCTCGCCACGAAGCTCGGGAAGGCGGTCCGTTTCAATCAGGCGGAGGTACGCCCCACCGCGCGGAACACCCAAGGTGTGCGTGGGGCCCGGCTCCGGGAGGGAGACGAGGTCGTGAGCATGGCCCTGGTCTCGGCGGACTCCACACTCCTAACCGTCACGGAAGGGGGCTACGGGAAGAGTACCACAGTGCGGAACTACCGAAAGACCCACCGGGGCGCGATGGGAGTCATCAACATCAAGCGCATCGAACAGATCGGTCCCGTCGTCGCGGTGCGGGAAGTGGCGCAAGAAGACGAGATCTTGGTCACCACCGAGGCAGGCATGATCATCCGGTTCCCCGTCCAGGACGTTCGGGTCATGGGACGGTCCACGATGGGGGTTCATGTGATGCGACTCCGGGAGGGGGATCGGGTCCAGGCCCTCGCGAAGTTGGCGCTAAACGGGGCGTAGGCCCAGACTGGTCATCCGGCGGTCCTCTCCAGCGTCAGGCCCTGGAGGGACAGCCCGTAGGCGCAGAGGTCCTGTAGACTGCATCGGTCGCAGGCCGGGTTCGTGGGGCGGCAGGTTTCCTGGCCGTGTCGTACGAAGAGTTCGTTGACCTCGACCCAGAGGGACTGAGGCAGGAGGGCCTCCAGCGCCTCTTCGGTTTCCCGGACGTCTTTCGTATGGATGATGCCGATCCGGTTGGGGATCCGATGGCAGTGGACGTCGACGGGGATGGCGGGTCGCCCGTACCCATACACGAGGACGCAGTTCGCCGTCTTCCGGCCCACCAGCGGGAGGGTGAGAAGCTCTTCCATCTCCTCGGGGACCTTCCCGCCGTATTGCCCCACGACGCGTTGGGCGATGTCCCGGATGGCCTTGGCCTTCGTATGGAAGAAGTTCGCGGGTCGGATCGTCCCTTCGATCTCCTCCAACGGGGCCATCGCGAGGGCCTCAGGTGTGGGATACAGGGCGAACAACGCGGCGGAGACCGCCTCCGTGGTGGGGTCCGCCGTTCGCTGGGAAAGAACCGTAGAGATCAGCACGACGAAGGGGTCCTCGGTCCTTCGGCTTATCTGACCCAGGGCCGTCTTCAGGTCCGCAGATGCAAACTCTCCGGGCAGGTAGGCCTCCTTGAGGCGTCGCACCACCTCCCGGGCGCGCGCTCGCTTCCAGTCCTCCAAGAACGTGATCGCCTCGCCTGCGGTGTAGAGGGATCCCGTGATGACCACAACCTCGGTAGACCCGGCCCTTTGCAAGGCGTACTCGACGGCCTCGGCCACAGGCGTCACCACGGTGGCATGGGTCTGCCCCAGTGCCTTGGCCGCGGCCGTGGCTGGGAACGCACGCTCCGTGTCAGGCTGGGTCAGAACCAGGTGTCGGGCCGCAGGCGCCAGCGCCGCGGCGATGCCCCGGGGATCCTTGTCTTCGAGGACCCCCAGAACGACCAAGGCCTTGCGACCAGGAAAGACCTCCTCCAGCGTCTCGCGAAGATGACGAGCCCCCTCCGGGGTGTGGGTCGAGTCGACGACGACCGTGGGATCGTGGCTGACGACCTCAAACCGCGCGGGCCAGCGGGTCGTTCCAAATCCCTCCCGCACGGCCCTTCGGCCGACGGTCCATCCGTCCGCCACGAGGCTCCGCAGGGCCCCGTAGGCGAGGGCGGCGTTCTCCGGCTGGTAGGTGCCGAGGAGGGGGATCCGATACGTCCGGTCCTCGTCGTCCGAAAGGGTGAACGTCTGTCCCTCGAGCCCGTTCGAGACCCGTTGCACTCGAAGGTCGCGGCCCACCACGTGGAGGGGCGCCCCCACCGTTTCGCCGCGGCGGGCGATCACGGGCAACGCCTCTTGGTCCACCGTCCAGAGGGGGATCCCCTCCTTCGCAATGCCCGCCTTCTCCCGGGCGATGCGCTGAACGGTCTGGCCCAAGTATTGTGTATGCTCGCGCTCGATGTGGGTGACAACCGTGACCCGAGGCAGGAGGACGTTTGTGGCGTCAAGCCGTCCTCCCATGCCCACCTCGACGACGGCGATGTCTACCTCGCGCTCTTGGAAATATCGGAAGGCAAGGGCGGTGGTGAACTCGAAGAAGGTGGGTTGGTTCGCCTCCCCTTGGGCCTTCATCGCCTCCGCGTGGGGCCGGATGGCCTCGGTCAACCGGACGACGTCGTAATCGGAAATGGCGTCCCCGTCCACCCGGACACGCTCGTTGAAGCGGACCAAGTGGGGGGACGTGTAGAGGCCCACCCGATGGCCCGCCTTTCGGAGGATGGCGTCGAGGAAGGCACAGACGGACCCCTTTCCCTTGCTCCCCGCGACATGGACGCTCGGAAAGGCCGTATGAGGGTTCCCGAGGCGGCCTAAGAGACGGAGAATGTTGTCGAGCCCGAGACGAACGCCAAGGCGTTCCAGGCCGTAGAGATACTGCAGGCTCTCCTCGTAGCCCATGCCAACCTTGCTAAGGCCAGCGCCGTTCCATAAACCTTCGCGACTTCGTCTGTCGCCTGGCCAGACAGGGGACTCGAATACCTATAAAAGACCGGAGGAGGATGAATAGGCATGCACCCCAGCGAGGCCATCAAGGCCACGAAAGGAGAGGAGTTGCTGGGGAAGACGGTCGTCCTCGCCGTGTGCGGAAGCATTGCCGCCGTGGAGACCGTGAAGCTCGCCCGGGAGTTGATCCGCCACGGGGCGGAGGTGCATGGGGTGATGAGCCGGTCCGCCCAAGGGATCCTTCACGCCAACGCCCTCTGGTTTGCCACGGGCCGGGAACCCCTCGTGGACCTCGATGGCTCGGTGGCCTATCTCGACTTGTGCGGGAAGGGAGGCAAGGCCGATCTCCTTCTGATTGCCCCTGCCACGGCGAACACGATTTCTAAGATGGCTACCGGGACGGACGACACAACGGTCACCACGTTCGCGACGACGGCTCTCGGGGCGGGTCTTCCGATCCTCGTGGCGCCGGCGATGGACGCCGTCATGTATGACCAGCCAATCCTCCAGAAGAACATCCGGACGCTCGAGGACCTGGGAGTGGAGTTTGTGGAGCCCCTCCACGTCGAGGAGAAAGCCAAGCTGGCGGACGTGGAAACCGTCGTTGCCCGGACGATGCGTCGCCTCGGCCCGCGAGACATGGTGGGCCGGCGGACCCTCGTGGTGGCCGGGTCCACATCGGAACCCGTCGATGACATTCGAGTCCTCACCAATCGAAGCACGGGGGAGATGGGCGTCGAGCTGGCGCGGGCCGCGTTCCTCCGAGGCGCCGACGCGGAGCTCTGGATGGGTGAGGCCTCCGCCCGCATACCCCCGTTTCTGAAGGCCTGGCGCTTCGAGGATACGGAGGGTTTGCTCGCACGCGTTTCGGAGATCGACCATGAGATTGTCGCCGTTCCTGCCGCCATCGCGGACTACCTCCCTGAGCGAGCCGAAGGAAAGGTTCCTTCCGGGACCCCCTCCTGGACGGTGAAACTGCATCCGAATGCCCGGGTCTTGAAACGGATTCGAGACGCCTTCCGGGGGACCCTTATCGGCTTCAAGCTGGAGTCCGGCGTCGGGCGGAAGGAACTCGTGAGCCGGGCCAAGAAGCGTCTGGAGGAGCTGAAGCTGGATTACATCGTGGCCAACGAGTGGCAGGACGTGAAGCCCGGTTACACCGAGGCCGTGCTCTTGAACGGGCAGGGAGGGCACCAGGAACTCAGGGGCTCCAAACGGGAGGTCGCGGCCGGCTTGTGGGGAGCCGTTCTGGATGGCCTCGCAAGCTAGGGCCTTCTGTCCGGGGCATCTGACGGCCTTCTTCCAGATGTGCCCTCATGAGGACCCCCTACGGGCGGGTTCTCGGGGGGCCGGTCTTTGCCTGACCCGTGGGGTCGAAACCCGCGTCCGGACGAAGGCCGCCACGACGGGGCGGGTGACCGTCCGGCTGAACGGCCAGGAGACGCGGGCTGAGACGACGCAGCGCGCGGTGGAGTTGTTCCTGGAGGACCCCCTCGACGTGCGCGTGGACTCGGAGGTCCAGCTCCCGATAGGCCAAGGGTTCGGCATGAGCGGCGCCGGGGCGTTCAGCACCCTTCTTGCCCTCAACGAGGCGTTGGGGAAGCCCCGCCGACCGGAGGAGATCATCCGCTTCGCGCATCGGGCGGAGGTGGAGTCGCGGACGGGCCTTGGCGACGTCTACCCCCAGGCATTGGGCGGCCTCGATATCCGCGAAAAGCCCGGGGCGCCGCCCCACGGCCTCGTTCATCGCGTTCCCCTGGAAGCGGAGGTCGTCTTGGGCGTCCTTGGCACGCCGACGTACACGAAGGCGGTCCTCGACAATCCCATGGTGCGGAAGAGCGTAGATGGGGTGGGGGAGCGGATGGTGCGACGTTTTCTCCCTCGGCGGGATCTGGAGAGCTTCTTCCGCCTATCCTGGCTGTTCGCCCGACAGACGCTGCTGGCCACCTCCGAGATTCAGGCGGCCGTCATGCGAGCGAGCCTCTACGGGCAGGCTTCGATGGTCTTTCTCGGCAACGCGGTCTTTGCCGTGGGGGATACAGAGCGCCTGCGGGAGGCGTTGGGCGAGATGGGAGACGTTTACGTTGTGAGAGTGGACAACCAGGGTGCTCGACTGCTCTGATTAGAGGAGCGTGAACAACCGGTCGTCGCCTCCCACGTCAAGGACCCCGAGCCGCGCCCCCGCGTCGAGCCATCCGTGGGCGTAGTTCACGGCGGCGAAGGCCTCCAGGGCCCGGCCTTCCGATTGGAAGTGGCCCGCATCCTCGAAGTAGGATCGTGCCATCCCGAGGAAGTCCTGGGCGATCTTCCGGACGTACGATTGCTCGGGGGCAATGATCTTCACCTTTGCCAAGGCCCTGCGGGTCAGCGCCAGATCTTTCTCCAACTTGTCTTCCAGGGCCGTGCGCATGGACCCCCATCCCCTCCTGGGCGGATAAAGCGCGTTTGGCAGCCCGTTCGGAATCAGCCCGGATTCTCATGACTTCTTGGAATCTGTCGTGCCTTGCGACGGATTCTAAGGTCAGAGGTCGAGGCCCCCCTGCTTGCGTTCCCGGCGGGCCTCGTCGTTTTCCCGAAGGTATTTCTTGAGGCTCGATAGGCTCGTCCAGTTGCCCTGGAGCATGATGTCCCTGACGGAGACTGCGCTCTCGGCCTGGTCATGCGGCGGCACTCGCTCGGACGAGGTGGGGGCGGACTGGCATTAGTTTTGGGGGAAGGCCACAAATACCGGCCATCCTAGGATTGGCCCTACAAAGTTTACTGCCTGTCCAATCC
>JAZFPV010000027.1:0-13014 GCA_036444795.1 Thermoplasmata archaeon | reverse complement strand
AACGCGCTGCTTTCCGCCACTGTCCATACCCTTGGAATCCTAAGACCAGGCTTTTGATAAAAGTAGCGGTACGACGTGTGACAACGTGTTACAGTGCATCGTGGCCTACGTCAGCGCTTGTCGTCTCCGGGCCGTCCGAGCTTCCCTCGCTTGTGCGGGCCCCGCGGGAAACGACCAGGATTGCCATGGCGGCAGGACCCCTCTGAGCATACCAAGGGCAGGCCGACCCCACGGCACTCGACTCCGAGGCCTTATGTGCGGGCAGGGTTCAACCCCTGTCGTCGAGTGAGGATCCTTTCCTGAGGCAACCCGTAGGCGCTTCGTCCGTCGAGACCACTACCTCCCCGGACGACTCATACTCCCAGGGAGCGAGGCCAAGCATTAAAGAACCGGCCGGCCGTCCATTCGCGGAGGAAAATGAGGATGAAACGCATCGGAAATGCGAGATGGATTGGCGGGCTCCAGGATGGTGCGGGCACGTTGTCGACGGAGAGTGGCGTACTGAAAGGCCTCCCCTATTCCTTCTCCACCCGTTTCGAAGACGAGCCGGGGACGAATCCCGAGGAACTGGTGGCGGCGGCACACGCAGGCTGCTTTTCCATGGCCCTTTCCAACGCCCTGGGCAATGCCGGGTTCTCCCCGGAGAATATCGAGACCACGGCCACCCTGAACTTTGAGAAAGCGGAGGCAGGGTGGTCGACGACCTCCATCCACCTGGACGTGGCCGCCAAGGTGCCGGGGGCGGACCAAGCAGCATTTGAAAAGGCCGCGGAGGGGGCGAAAGAGGGTTGCCCCATTTCCCGCCTCCTAGACACCGAAATCACAATGACGGCCAGACTCCTCTAGGATTTCCGTTCGATACCAACGACAGGGCAGGAAGGAACGTGAAGGCCAACGAGATGGAAGAGATCGTCACCCTTGCGGGCGGCTGCTTCTGGTGCTTGCAGCCCCTCTTCCAGGAACTCCAAGGCGTAGAGGAGGTTGAAGTCGGATATTCGGGCGGGTCAGTGGTCAACCCCTCGTATCGGCAGGTATGTACCGACACGACGGGGCACGCAGAAGCCATCCAGATCCGCTTCGACCCGGAGATTGTCTCCTATGACCGCCTTCTAAGAGTCTTCTTCTCGGTCCACGACCCCACCACCCTGAACCGTCAGGGGCCTGACACGGGGAGCCAGTACCGCTCCTCAATCTTCACCCATTCGCCCGAACAGGAGGCGAGCGCGAAGCGCGTCATCTCGGATCTGGAGACGGAGGGCATCTGGGACGCGCCCATCGTTACCGAGGTGACACCCTACACGACATTCTACCGAGCCGAGGAGTACCACCAAGACTACTACCGCAAGAACCCCACGCAGGGATACTGCCGCGCCATCATCACCCCCAAAGTGGCCAAGTTTCGTACGCAGTTTCAGGCCGAGCTTAAGCCATAAGAGAGACTTGGATCCCAATCCCGGCACGCTCGGACGCGTTTCAGTCGCCCTACATGAATTCCTTGACGAGGGTCTGACCTTGGTCCTCCGATATACCCAAGGGCTGGTTCACGAGGGGCCCCGCCCTTAGTGCCGGTTCCTCCTCCTCGTAGGTCGGCTTGTCGATTTGGTAGAAGAGACCGATGGGGATCCGATCGCCCCATTCGTGCGCCTTCGCGTACGCCGCGAGGAGGTCCGATGAGTCGTGGTCCTCCTCCTCCAGCTTGTATACCCGCTCCCGGAAGAAGGGATACGTGTTCACCTTGTTGTACGTGACACAGGGAGAGAAGACATCCACTAGGGCGAATCCTTTGTGTCTGAGTCCCCCCTCGATGAGGGTGGCCATCTGTTTGGGATCCCCCGAGAAGCCCCGCGAGATGTACGAAGCCCCGGCGCTGAGCGCGAGGGCGATGGGGTTCACGGGCCACTCAATCGACCCCCATGGCGTGGACTTCGTGACGTGGCCCCGCTCGCTCGTGGGGGAGGCCTGACCGGTGGTGAGCCCGTAGATCTCGTTGTTCATGACGATGTACGTGAGGTCAAAATTCCGTCGCATCGCGTGGATGAAGTGGCCGAGCCCGATGCCGTAGCCGTCCCCGTCACCCCCCGTGGCGATCACGGTCAGGTCGGAATTGGCCAGACGGATGCCCTGGGCGACGGGCATCACGCGGCCGTGGACCCCGTGGAAGCCGTACGACTTTAGAAAATGGGGGAAGTTGGAGGAACAGCCGATGCCTGAGACGAGGACGAGGTTCTTCGGGTCCAACTGGGTGGCCTGGATGGCCTTCAGCGTTGCGTTGAGGACGCCAAAGTCCCCGCAGCCGGGACACCAGGTCACCTTGGTGTCGGATTTGATCACGTGAACCTCAGCGGCCATCCAACACCTCCTGTGCCTTCTGTACGATTTCTCTCGGATAGAAGGGTTCCCCATCGTACTTGAGCAGCTCGTGATCGACGCGAATTCCCGTTTCCGACCGAAGCAAGCGATGGAATTGGCCCGTGTAGTTGCCCTCGACGATAAGCGTCTCGGAGGCGTCTTTCAGGGCCTCCGTTGCCTCCTCCACGCGAAGAGGCCAGAGATCATAGAACTCAAGCGAGTTGGCGCGGGGGCCTTCCGTCTTCAAGATTTCCACGGCGTCTCGTACGGCGGCCTGGGTCGATCCCCAGGAGACAATGGTGAGGTCGGCCTCTGCAGGCCCCCAGAGCTCGGGCGGGCTCATCTCGCCCAAGGCCGTTTCGAGCTTGCGCATCCGCTTGTCCATCATCCGCGTGCGGGTAGCGATGTGCTCCGGGATGCCCGCCAGGACATCGCTGATGAGGTTTCCCTCCTCGTCGTGCTCGTCGCTCCCGGCCACAAACATGAGGCCGGACTGCCCCGGGAGCGCCCGCGGCGAGATGCCCGATTCCGTAATCTCGTACCGGCGGAAATCCTCTCCTCCGTCCTCGGCCACGAGGCCCCGAACGATGGGGACCTGGAAATCGGGCGGCTCCACGGTACGCCACATCTCCCCCAGGTAGAGGTCCGTCACGATGAACACAGGACACTGGTAGTTCTCGGCCAGATTGAACGCACGCCAGGCCACTTCGAAGCATTCTTCGGGGTTCCGCGGCGCGAGGATGATGCGAGGGAAATCGCCCTGGGAGGCGCCGAGGACCATTTGGAGATCTCCCTGCTCGGTCTTCGTAGGGAGGCCCGTAGACGGGCCTGCCCGTTGGGATTCCACGATCACGGCCGGGGTCTCCGTCATCCCCGCCAGGCCCGTGGCCTCCACCATGAGGGAATAGCCGCCCCCGGACGTCGCCGTCATAGCCCGGGCTCCGGCAAAGTTGGCCCCTATAATGAGGTTCATGGCGGCGAGCTCGTCCTCCGTCTGCTTCACGACGATTCCGTAGTCCTTCGCGTGGAGCGCCATCCAATGCATGATACCTGTAGCGGGCGTCATCGGGTACTGGGCCACTAGCTTCACTCCACCGGCGAGGGCCCCAAGGCAGAGGGACTGGTGGCCGGACATAAGGGGTCGGCCCTGCCCGTTCGAGCGGAGAGCGAATTCGAAGGGCTCGCGTTGCTCCGCGGCATGGCGGTAGCTCCGCTCCGCCACAGTCTCATTGAGCTTCACGACCTCCTCCCCCTTCCGGCCGAACATCTTCGCAAGGCTTCCGTGGAGGACCTTCTGATCGAGCCCCACGTAGTGTGCAAGCGCCCCTAGGGTGGCGACGTTCTGCATAAGGGGCTTCCCGCTCACGTCCATGGAGATGGCCTGGGCGGGTACGGGGAGGGATTGGACGCCTTCCGGGAGAACGCCCTCGTCTAGGTCGTACCGGTCGTCGTCGAAAATCACCCCTCCGGGCGCCGACAGGAGGGGGGCGTGGACGTCGATGGTCTGTTGATCCAAGGCGACGAGGAGCTGAAACGTGTCCCCCTGAGAGTACCGTTTTTCGTTGGCTGCCCGAATCTGAAACCAGACATGGCCTCCTCGGATGACCGACTGATAGCTCTCGTATGTGGTGACGTGGAGGCCGCTACGGGCGCAACTTATGGCGTAGATCTCGCCCGTCGAGGTGACCCCATCCCCGGCGGCGCCTCCAATCCGGATTGCAACGTCTCCCTCAGGCACGATACACCGCCTTGACGCTCGCCAGCCCGCCTGATAAACCCAGGTTGGGTAAATACCTGTGGAGTGGGGGCTAGACGGCAGGAACCGTGGGTCCAGCTCCGCTTGTCGTCAGATTCATAGACGGTCGCGACTATCGGGTAGACTCCTGCGGGAGGAGTCATGACATGACCGCCAACGAATCGTACCGGCTTCCCGGAGACGTAATTCCCGAGAAATACACCCTCTCCTTGACCCCCGATTTGGAGGCATTCACCTTCCAGGGGGAGGTCGACATCGAGGTGGAGGTGAAGGAGGCCACACCGACTATCTCGATGAACGCCGTCGAACTCGAGATCTCCGCCGCGCATGTCATCCTGGCCGACGGGAGCGTTCGAGAGGCTCAGGACGTGTCGATGGACGAGGATTTAGAGCGGGTCACCCTGACGTTCGGCGAGCCGCTCCCTTCCGGGCGGACCACGGTGTCCCTCCGCTTCACGGGCGTCTTAAACGACCAGCTCCGGGGATTCTACCGCAGCCAATACACAACTCCCGAAGGGGAGGACCGCTACATGGCGGCCACGCAGTTCGAGGCCACCGACGCCCGAAGGGCATTCCCCTGCTGGGACGAACCCGCCCGCAAGGCAGCCTTCCGTGTCACGCTCATCGTCCCCACCGAGCTCAACGCTTTCGGGAACGCGCCGGTTGCGAACGAGGAGGACTTGGGTGACGGAACGAAGGCGGTGCGATTCGCCGAAACCCCCCGCATGTCGACGTATCTCCTCGCCTTCCTCGTCGGCGACATGGCCACGGTGGAGGACACCGCCAAGGGCGGGACCCTCGTGCGCATTGTGACCGTCCGAGGGAAGGAGGAGCTCGGACGGTTCGCCTTGGAGAACGCCCTCCACATCCTCGACTACTTCAACGACTACTTCGGCATCTCGTACCCCCTCCCGAAACTCGACCACTTCGCGCTCCCCGACTTCGCCGCGGGGGCGATGGAGAACTGGGGGGCCATCACGTACCGGGAGCGCATCCTCCTTTTCGACCCAGCCGAGTCGTCCACGATCACACGCCAGTTCATCGTGGACGTCATGGCCCACGAGATCGCGCACATGTGGTTTGGCGACCTGGTGACCATGGAGTGGTGGGACGATCTGTGGCTCAACGAGAGCTTCGCCTCCTGGATCGGAACGAAGGCGGTGGCCGAGCTCTATCCGGAATGGAACATGTGGACCCAGTTCCTCTACCTGGACACAGCCGGGGGCCTCACGCTCGATGGCCTCCGGAGTTCGCACCCTATCGAGGTGCCGGTCCACAACCCGGCCGAGATCCGGGAGATCTTCGATGCGATCAGCTACAACAAGGGAGCCAGCGTCCTGCGGATGCTGGAAAACTTCCTGGGGGCGGAGGTCTTTCGCCAGGGCCTCCGGGGGTACATGAACGCCCATGCCTACGGCAACGCCCGCACGGAAGATCTGTGGGAGGCGCTGGAGGAAGCATCCGGACAGCCGGTTCGGGCCCTCATGGCCGCCTGGCTCCGTCAGACGGGATTCCCCCTTCTCGAGGTGACGAGTCAACGCGACAACGGGGACCTGCGGTTGGCCCTGACCCAATCCCGGTTTCTCTACGAGAACCTCGAAGGGCCGGTCCATGACGATACACTTTGGAAGGTGCCGGTAGCCGTCCAGCGCGCCGAGGGGCCCATGACTTCGTTCCTGGGAGAGGAGCGAGCCATGGAACACGCCTTGCCCCCCACGACCGGGAGCGGCCTCGATTGGTTCAAGGTGAATGCGGGACAGACTGGATTCTATCGCGTGAATTACCCCTCGGACGAATGGGAGCGTCTGTCCTCGGCCGTTCGGGCTCGCACGCTCCCCGCCCTGGATCGACTGGGCCTGCAGAGCGATGCCTACGCTCTGATGCGGGCGGGATACGTCCCGGCCACCCTCTACCTGTCCCTGACCGAGGCCTTCGCCGACGAGACCGACTCCACTGTCTGGCGAGAGATCGCCGCCAATCTACGGTCCTTCGAAATTCTGATCGCGGACGAACCCTACCTTCCGGAGTTCCAGACCTACGTACGCCGCCTCTTCCGTCCGCCGGCCCAACGCGTTGGCTGGGATGCGCGGCCCGATGAAGGCCACCTGGAGATCCTGATGCGGAGCGCCGTGCTGGGTCGGCTCGGTGGGGTCGAGGACACGGCGACGATCACGGAGGCTCTCGGCCGATTCCAGGGGTATCTGGCCGACCCCGCCTCCCTCTCCCCCGACCTTCGGGATGTCGTGTACCACATCGCTGGACAGGAGGGAGATGAGGCGACGTACGAGACGCTCTGGCGGTTGGAGAGGGCGGCGGATCTGAACGAGGAGAAACTCCGACTCCTCACCGCGGTGACGCGACCGAAGACAAAAGAACTACTTCGGGAGAGCCTCGATCGATCCCTCCAGCAGGAGGAGGTTCGGATCCAGGACGCCGTGAGCATGATCGTCGGCGTGGCTGCGAATCGTTTCGGGCGAGATCTGGCTTGGGACTTCCTACAGGAGAACTGGGAGGAATTCGATCGCCGCTATAGCAAGGGAGGCTTCGCTATCGGGCGGCTGGTTGGCATCACCGACGCGTTCACTACGCCCCAGCGGGCCGAGGAAGTCGAAGCCTTCTTCAAGGCCCACCCGGCCCCGCCGGCCAGACGAAGGATCCAGCAATCCCTGGAGCGCATCCGTCTGAACGCCCGTTGGCTCGCGAAGAACCGGGAGGCCCTCGCCACCTGGCTTTCCACCCGATAACCGGCCAGGAACGGGCCTGATACTGAGCGCCTTGAGTTTAAGAAGCCGGCCTTCTGTATCCTCCTCGATCATGCACCCCTGGCCTAACGAACCCCCTCCCCGGCCCCCGCCCTCCCAAGGAAGCGAAGGGGGGTGCCATCGTGCCGATTGAGACGGTGTTCGAGTCCGAGATTACCTACCTCTCCATCCTGGATGAGAAGGGCAACGTGGACGAAGAGCTTGAACCCGACATCCCGGAAGAAGACCTCCTTGGCCTCTTCAAGACGATGCTCCTCACCCGGGAATTCGACGAGCGGAAGGAGAAACTGCAGCGCCAGGGGCGGGTGGGGACGTTTGCCCCGGTCCGCGGCCAAGAGGCGGCCCAGCTGGGGAGCGTCTACGCCCTGCGGAAGACGGATTGGATGGTACCCTCTTTCCGGGAGACCGCCGCCTCGATCTGGCGAGGGATGCGGCTAGAGGACGACCTGGTCCTCACGGCCGGATACGAGGAGGGCCTTCACTTCTCCAAGGAGTCTCGGGACCTTCCCATCGCCATTCCCGTGGCGAGCCAGATCCCCCATGCCGTGGGCATCGCGTGGGGCATCCAGCTGAAGGGAGCCGACGAGGTCGTCCTCACGTACTTTGGCGACGGGGCCACCAGCGAGGGAGACTTCCATGAAGCGTTGAATTTCGCGCAGGTGTTCGAGCTCCCTGTGATCCTCCTCTGTCAGAACAACCGGTGGGCCATCAGCGTCCCCCTCCACAAACAGACGCACTCCCAGACCCTCGCGCAGAAGGGGATTGCCTACGGGATGCGATCCCTCCAAGTGGACGGCAACGACATCCTGGCCGTGTACCGAGCCACCAAGGAGGCCGTCGACCGGGCCCGTAAGGGGGAGGGACCGACCTTCATCGAAGCCCTCACCTACCGTTTGAGCTTTCACACGACGGCGGACGATCCCACGAAATACCGACCGGCAGGGGAGTTGAAAGAATGGGAGAAGCGGGATCCTGTGCCGCGATTCGAGAGGTACCTGATCAAGCGGGGTCACCTGGACCCGGAGATGGTGAAGAACTGGACCACCGCGGCCGTCATCGAGGTGGATCACGCGGTGGAGCGGTTCGAGAAGCGGCTCGGCGGAAAACCCGGCGTCATCTTTGACCATGCCTATGCAAAGAATCCACCGTACCTAGAGCGGCAGCGCCGGGAAATGGAAGATTGGGTGCGGGACCACCCCGAAGGGGAAGGAGGGGAGTAAGTGGCCGGGGTGACGATGGTGCAGGCCCTGAACGAGGCCATGCGGGAGGAGATGGCCCGGGACGAAACCGTCCTGCTCCTCGGGGAAGACGTGGGGGTGGACGGCGGCATCTTCCGCGTGAGCGATGGCCTCCTTGATGAGTTCGGTGAGAAGCGGATCGTGGACACCCCGCTGTCGGAGGTGGCCATCGTGGGAACCGCCATCGGCCTCGCCCTCTACGGGTTTCGACCCATCGCGGAAATGCAATTCAGCGGATTCTCCTACCAGGCCTTCCATCAGGTCGAATCTCACGCCTCCCGCCTTCGGAAGCGCAGCCAGGGCCGATATACGGTTCCTCTCGTTCTCCGGATGCCCTACGGAGCGGGGGTGCGGGCCCTGGAGCACCACTCGGAGAGCCGGGAGGCTTATTACGCCCACACGCCGGGCCTAAAGGTCGTGATCCCCCGCTCACCCCGGAAGGCGTGGGAACTGTTGAAAGCCTCCATCCGCGACCCCGACCCCGTGGTCTTCATGGAGCCCAAGGGCCTCTACCGACGGGGGCGGGAGGAACTGCCGAAGGACCGCCGGCAGGTCCCGCCCCTGGGGGGGGCGGAAATCGTCCAGGAGGGGGAGGACATCACGGTGATCGCCTACGGGGCCATGCTATACCGGGCGATGAAGGCGGTGAAGACGCTCGAACGGGAGGACGTGGTCAACGCGGAGGTCATCGACCTCCAGATCATCGCGCCGCTCGATAGCGACACGATCAACGCGTCCGTCCAGAAGACCGGGCGCGCGGTGGTCATCCACGAAGCGCCTCGAACCCTGGGGGTCGGCGCCGAGATTGCCGCGCGCATCACGGAGGAATCGTTCCTGAGCCTCGAGGCGCCCGTGAAGCGTATCACGGGATACGACGTCCAGGTTCCTCTGTTCGCACGGGAACAACTCTACCTGCCGAGTGAGGAGCGGATACTCCACGGAATGCGGGAGACCTTGGCCTTCTAGAGTACCGAGGCGGCCAGTATGACAACAGCGGATCTCGTTTACGTCGAAGCAGAGGGGAGCCCCCGGGAGGTCGGCAGGGCCCATGGCCGCGAGGCCCGGGACCTTATCGGCCGGAACCTGGACCTCTACTTCCACCGCTTCGAGGCCGAGTGGGGGCTACCCAAGGAGGTGGTCTTGGACAGGGCTCGTCGTTACGAGGAGGTGATCGCGAAGGCGGATCCGGACTATATGGAAGCGCTCCGGGGGGTCGCCGAGGGGTCCGGCCTCCCGGAGGCGGAGGTCCTCGCCCTCAACCTTCGGTACGAGATCGTTTACAGCGAATCCTCACGACAGGGAATGGATCTGGCAGGGGATCGACTTCCGAGCGGATGCACGTCGCTCGCCCTTCTTCCGCACCGGACCGTCGGGGCCCACCTTCTCATGGCCCAGAATTGGGACTGGATCCCCGGCATCAAGGCCGCGGTCGTGAAGTATCGGATCGAGGAGGGCCCCACCGTCCTGGCCTTCACAGAGGCGGGCATCGTAGGCCCCAAGATCGGCCTCAATTCCGCCGGCCTCGGCCTGCTCATCAACGGGATGCTCTCCGACCAAGACAGCTGGGAGCGGTTCGGGGTTCCCTTTCATGTCCGTTGCTGGCAAATCCTTCGGTCCGAGACCCTCGACGAGGCGACTCGGGTGGTACACGATTCCCAGGGATCATGCTCCGCGAACTTCGTCCTTGGGCAGGCCCTCGGGAACTACTCACGCGTTCTCGACCTCGAATCCTCTCCCATTGGGACGGCCGAACTGGCCCCGTCGGAGGGCGTGCTCACCCACGCCAACCACTTTCACGACCCGGATGCGTTGGGCATCTGGCAGCCGCTGATTCCCGAAAAAACCTCCACGTTCGAGCGGCAGAAACGCATTGATCAGCTCCTACCGCGGGGGGCGACAAAGGAGCTGGCCATCGCGGACATCCGAGCGATGCTTCGGGATCATGAGAACGCTCCCAAATCCCTCTGCCGACATCCCATGATCGAGCTGCCGGAAGAACAACGTTATCAGACCGTCGTCTCCGCAATCATGGATGTGGATGAGCGGCGTTTCTTCATCGCCCACGGGCCCCCCTGCGAAACGGAGTATCTCGAGTTTTCCTTGGAGATGTAGGCCGCGCGGCGCCTTCAGTCGAGGATCACGAACACGGCATCGCCCTCGACCTCAACCGGATAGGTCCGCAGAGGCTCCTCCGCAGGGGGGCTGACCGCCTCCCCCGTCTCCACGTCGAATTGCGATAAGTGCAAGGGACAGCGCACGTACTCCTCTGTCAAGAAGCCCGTGGCCAGCTCCGCGTACGCGTGGGTGCAGATTCCGTCGAGGACGTGGAGCGTCCCGTCGAGGTTGACGAGGATGAGTTGGCGCCCGTCGACCTCCAGGCCGTGGATGCGACCCGCCTCGAACGTATCGAGCGCGCCAACGGGAACGCGTTTCGCCATCCTACGCGACCCACTTCGTGTCGATGAGGTCATACAACTGCTTCCGCGCGTCGGGGAGCGGGACCTTCTCGACGATAGGCGTCAAGAACCCCTCGACAAGCATGCGGCGCGCCCTGTCTCGGGGGATACCGCGACTCATGAGGTAGAAGACCTGGTCTTCGTCGAGTTGGGCCACCGAAGCCGCGTGCTGGGCTCGCTTGACGTCGTTCGTCATGATCTCCAAGCTGGGGATGGCCGTGGACTTGGCCTTCCGGCTAAGGAGCATGGAGTACTGCCCCAGGTAGGAGTCGACGTTTCCCGATTCCTCTTCGATGGTGATGACTCCCTTCAAGGCCGAGCGCGAACGCTCCTGCATGACCGCCTTGGAGAGGAGGTCGCTGACGGTGTCGCGACCCCGGTGGATGACGAAGTTCGTGTTGTCGTACCGCTCCTGGCCGGTGCCGTACACGACCTCCACTTGACGAATCCGAGAACCCTGGCCTTCCAGGAGGCAATCGGCCCGGGACTTCGTCAGGAAGCCACCAAAACTCCCCATGGCCGGATGGAAGCTCCCGTCGCGGCCGACGGTGGCTTGGCGGGTGAGGAAGGAGACAACGTGGTCAGAGAACCGCTCGAGGACCACGTGGTCTAAGCGGGCCCCGTCCTCCAGATACACCTCCGTGGCGTTCCCGAACAGACTCTGGGCTCCGTTGCCGCCACCGGATCCCTCCGGGACGAACTCCTCGATTACCGAGGCCCGGCTCCCGGCCCCGAGATGGATGAGGGTCCGTGTATGCAGCGCGGACGACGGATCCCCGAAGGACCATAGAAGGTGGATGGGGCGCGCGATCTGCACGCGGGGGGGCACCGAAAGGACAAGGGCGGAGGAGAACAGGGCGCGGCTCATCACTCCGAACTTGTCGTCCTTGGGAAGGGAGTCGGGTCGGGCCAGGACGCCCTTCGCGGCCTTGGGTTGCTCCTTAAGAAAACCCGAGGCCTCGTTGAGAAAGAAGTCGTGCTCTCGCAGCTTTTCGGTGATTCGGACTTCCCGGAGCTGACCCTCCACCACGTGGGCGAACGCAGCCTCTTCTCCTCCGTTGAAGACGGGCGTGACCGCCTCCCCGAACTCATGCTGGGCCGGGGCGACCTCCCCGACATCGACACCCCGCAAATCCGTGTGGCGAATAAAAAGCGGAAGAGGCTCCACGGGCATGGCGCGGAAGGCATGAAGGGCCTGCATCCGATCCTTGCGAAGGTAGGCAGGTTCGCCCCGTTCCTTGGAGAGCTCCTCCACCCTTTCCTCGGTAGCGTACTCTAGGTCAAACTCCATGTAACCCCGCCGAGGATCGCGTTCGGCCTATCCCACGTTGCCCTCGATCTCCATCTTGATGAGGCGGTTGAACTCCACGGCGTACTCCATGGGCAGCTCTTTGGTGAAGACCTCCAAGAAGCCCAGGACGACCATATTCATCGCCTCGTTCTCCGTGAGTCCACGGGACATCATGTAGTAGAGGACATCCTCGCTGATCTTCCCCACGGTCGCCTCGTGGGTGATCGAGGCATCCTCCTCCTCGATGTCCATGTAGGGGTAGGTGTCCGATCGGGAGACAGTGTCCAACAAGAGGGCATCGCAGCGAACGTTGGACTTCACGTTCTTGGCCCCCTTCGCGACGGCAAGGTGGCCCCGGTAGGTCACACGCCCGCCGTTCTGGGAGACGGATTTGCTCGTGATGCGAGACTGGGTGTCCGAGGCGAGATGAATCGCCTTGGCCCCCGCGTCTTGGTGCATCCCCTTCCCGGCGTAGGCCACGGAGAGGATCTCCGCCTTGGCCCCCTTCCCTACGAGGTAGACGGAGGGATACTTCATCGTGAGGCGGCTGCCGATGTTGGCGTCCACCCACTCCACCGTGCTGTTCTCGTAGGCGTAGGCCCGCTTCGTCACCGGGTTGTACACGTTGTCCGACCAGTTCTGTAGGGTCGTGTATCGGACCTTCGCCCCCGGCTTTGCGATGACCTCCACCACGGCCGCGTGGAGGGAGTTGGTCGTGTACGTTGGGGCCGTGCACCCCTCGATGTAGTGGAACTGGCAGTCCTCGTCCCCGATGATGATGGTCCGCTCGAACTGGCCCATGTTCTCCGAGTTGATGCGGAAGTAGGCTTGCAGCGGTTGATCCACCTTGACCCCCTTCGGGACGTATACGAAGCTCCCGCCGCTCCAGACCGCGGTGTTCAGGGCGGCGAACTTGTTGTCCTCAGGCGGGATGAGAGTCGCGAAGTATTCCTCGAACATCTCCGGGTATTCCTTCAGCGCCGCGTCCGTGCCCATGAAGACGACGCCCTGGTCCTCGAGGTGTTTCAGGGTCTTGTGATAGACCACCTCGGAGTCGTACTGAACCCCCACCCCGGCCAGGAACTTGCGCTCGGCCTCGGGGATCCCCAGCCGCTCGAAGGTTTTCCGGATCTTGTCCGGAACCTCATCCCAGGTTTTGCCC